>NZ_JALFIA010000067.1:0-7839 GCF_022776125.1 Hallerella sp.
AAGCTTCTGGTTATATTCTTCGCCACCTTCCGAACTTGTGTGACCTTCGATTTCCACCTTCGCCTTTGCATTCTTTTTAAGACCTGCGATAGTCTTGTCGAGGGTTGCAAGCGTCGACGGAACAAGTTCCGCACTGCCCACCTTAAAAGAAACTCCCTGGAGTTCTGCACGAGTATCGTCAAAGGCGACATTTACCGAACCGTAGCTTGCACGCGGGGAAACATACGGTGTCTCACCGCATTCAAACGGACCTGTCAAGCTTTCGCAAAGAATCTGGTAAGAATCTTCTCGCGGAATCAAAAAAGAAACTTCACCGTAGCCATTCGTCTTGACCGTTACTTTGTTCTTCGGGTTCTTTTTGCCGACAAAAGTCAAAGTCTTGTTCTTTTGAGGAACATCGTCAAAATTCGTGTACGAGATGTTCAACACGGCGTGCGTCTTGTTCGGAGCGAGATCTTTCGCCGCCGCAAAGGCGAATGCGGCAAAAGCGGTCAAAGCAATCAAACGATTCATTCGGGTTCTCCCATTTTAACTTTTCCTCGTAATCTAATAAAAACGCGCGGATTTTTTAGAATTGCAATCGTTTAAACAGAAACTCAAGCATTGAGAAGCAGGACTTTTGAACTTTTTAACCTTTAGAAGGGCTCGGCTTTTTAATAAATTTTGCTCGCAATTTAAGGAGTTGGTATGAAATCGAAATTTCTCAAGGCAACGATCGCCCTCACGATCGCACTTTCCGCAACCTCTTTTGCTGCCGAAGACAACTTCGCTCTCAAGGGCAACATTCAGACTCAAGCTACCGCCAACAACGAAGACGATGGACTCAAGTCCTTCTGGTTCCGCGCTAACGTGGGCGGCATGTACAAGTCCGAAAGCTTTGACGCTCAGGTGATGCTCCGTATTTTTGGGCCGCACTTCGGCAACACCATCGACGGAAAAAGCTATGACAAGATTCTCGCCGATCTCTACTGGGCAAATTACAAGTATTCTTTGGGCGATCACAAAGTGAACCTCAAGCTCGGTCACTGGAAGACGGACTGGTCCCAGTCTACAAACTTCGGTACCTATATCGACAAGGCGATCGGAACTCGCGGATTCATGATGCGCGATTATTCCCATGACGCCTTTGAACTCGGCTGGAACTACGGTCCGTCCGCCTTCAAGGCAATGCTCGGAACAACCGACAACAAGTTCAGCACGGGCTATGTCCGTGTCGAAGAACGCGTCAAGTTCTGCTTCCCGCTCGAACTCGCCGCCGCATACCGCGTGAACGCTCTCGATGCGATGACAAAAGCGGCAACCCAAACGCACCGCGTCGCCGGCTACCTTTCTTATTCCTTCATCCAGAATCTTCGTCTCTATGGAGAAATCGCTTACCTCAAAACGACGACCGATAGCGACGTGAATGCTGCCTCCGTCAAAGCGGGTACCGCCGTGAAGCCGGAATACGCCCAGGGTTCGGAACACCTTCCGTTCTACGTCGGCGTGGAAATCCCGACCGCAGGCATTCTCGACCACTTGATGTTCGAAATGGAACACATCGGCAACCGCGACGAAATCAATGCGGATGCAGACGATTTCGCATGGACCGTCGCCTTCGTGAAGTCTTACGGACGCACCAAGGCTCAGCTCAACGTCTACAGCGAAAAGGAACTCGACGACGTCGGCGTAGCACTCCGCTTCACCACGACCATCAAGTAATTTTTCAAAACTTTGACCCTATGGAATCGCATTGCGAGACCCATAGGGTCGTAGCCATCTCGATGACACAGTCAGTGAGAATGATGCGTACCGAGTACGCGGTGCGGAACGCCGTGGGCAATTAAGTCCACTTCGCAGCCGTACATGCCCTGCACCATCTCCGGCGTAATCTGCGAACCTGAATGGAAATGCACCGAGCGATTCACACAGGCAACGCTCTTCACATGATTCGAAAGCACCATCAGATCGTGACTCACAATCACGATCGTCATCTTCGCATTCAGCTCCGCCAGTAGCTCGTACAGATCTTCCTGGCCCTGCGCATCGATATTGCTCGAAGGCTCATCCAAAAAAAGAATTTGCGGATCAGAGACGAGAGCGCGAGCGATCAGCACACGCTGACGTTCACCGCCTGAAAGCTCGCCCAGTCTACGACCGGCAAAGCTTTCCATCTTCACCGTTTCCAGAGCTTCCTTTACTTTCGAAGGATTCGGTTTGCAGTGCGGAAGTCCCATCGAAACTGTTTCTTCCACGGTGATCGGGAATTCCAGGTTATGATTGGTATTCTGCGGTACATAGCCAACCGAAACCTTTCTCGAAGGCATCTTTCTTCCAAAAAGGCGCACATCCCCTTCGGAGGGTTTCAAAAGCCCCACGATAAGCTTCATCAGCGTGCTTTTTCCGCCACCGTTCGGCCCGATGATCGCAAGAAAGTCTCCTGCTTCCACGGTGAAGTTAACATTCGAAAGGACAGGCGCCTTTTCATAGGCAAAACTTAAATTACGAACTTCGATCGCTGGGAACGGATTCACTTGGAACTCTCCGAAATCGCCGAAATGAACTTTTGCAATTCCTTTTCAAAGTCGAAAGCGAGCGGATCGATTGAAACGATCTTCGCCTGGATTTCACGTGAAAGCGATTCCACGGCACGACGGCTAAACTGGGGTTGCACAAAGACCGTTTTCACCTGATGTTCCTTGGCAATATGCACAAGCTTCTGCATGTCGCGCGGCTTCGGTTCCTTGCCGTGCACTTCGACCGCAATCTGCTTTAAGCCGTAATCGCGGGCCAAGTATCCATAGGACGGATGAAACATGATGAACGTGCGACGGTCTTCCGAAAGAGCCTTTGTCGCTTCGGTAAACTTCACGTCCAAATCAGAAAGGCGCTTGGAAAATTTTTCAAGGTTCGTGCGGTAAACGCCTGCATGCAGCCCGTCCAATTCGACGAGAGCCGAGCATACATTCGAAGCGATCAAGATCGCCATGCGCGGAGAATTCCAAATATGTGGATCGAGTTCTTCGCCATGTTCATGAACGTGTTCGTGCGCTTCCTCATTCATCCACGAAACACCCTGGGAAATATCCACGATGCGGATATTCTTGTTCACGCCCAGAAAACGCGGACGCCAAGCCTTGTCGAGTCCCGATCCATCGCTCAAATACAGCGAAGCCTTGGAAAAGGCGCGCAGCGTATTCGGCTTCGGTTCAAATAAATGCGGATTCGCATTCGGCGGAACGAGAGTCACTACATCCGCATTTTCCCCTGCGATTTCCTGCACAATCTTTGCATACGGCGCAAGCGTCACCGCCACCGAAAGCTTCGGTTCCGCAAACAGGAAAGACGCACAAGCAAGAATCAGAATGGAAATCAAACGCATCATGAACATTCCTACAAATTGTTCAGCCCAATATACAAAATCGAGAACCGCTTTCAAATGCAAAAAGTCCCGCCGGGGCGGGACTTTCAAGCTTTTTCAAAGGAATTACTTCTTCTGCACTTCCGCCTTGTACTTTTCGGCGGCTTCGTCCATGCGCTTCTGCATATCGGCACTCTGAGCGCGGAGCATGAATTCCTGATTTTCTTCTGCGGACTTCTGCATGGCGGCGGCGAGCTTCGCCGGGTCCATCGCCACAAGGACGTAAATCTTGTACTGACCGCTTTCCTCGTTGAACTGGGTGATGGTGCGGATGACATTTGCCCCGACCAGTTCCTGCTGCGTATATTCGTTCGCCTTTTCTTCCCAGATTTTAAGCGCCTTACCGTCGACGTTCTTGCCGTACTGTTCCTTGTAGCGGTTCACCTGAGTCTTCGTAGCTTCCGCAAGGGCGGCACGGGCTTCATCCGCGGCCTGCGTACGTGCGATCATCTCATCGTTTGAAACGGCCATGCCGACCGCAGACGGGATATCCTTTTCCGCAAGTTCCGCCTTGTATTTTTCAAGTTCCGAAGCCGGAGTTTCTACCGTCTTGAATCCGCCTTCCGAAGCCTTCTGCGCCGAGCTCGCGCAAGCTGCAAACATCATGGCACAGGCGCAAGCGAGCATCCAACCAAACATTCTCTTCATAAAGCTCTCCTTTCCTACTAGAGTTTTTCTTAAAAATACAAAAAAGAGCCGGATAGAACATCCAGCTCTTTTTAAAGACTTGTCAGCCTTACGATTCCGGATAGACCGAAACCTTCTGACGACCAGCGTTTTGTTCGAACTTGACCTTGCCATCAACGAGAGAGAACAAGGTGAAATCCTTGCCCATGCTAACGTTGTTGCCCGGGTGGAAATGAGAACCACGCTGACGAACGATGATGCCACCGGCCTTCACCGTTTCACCTGCATACTTCTTCACGCCGAGGTATTTCGCATTGGAATCGCGGCCGTTACGAACGGAGCCTTGACCTTTCTTGTGAGCCATTATTAAGCCTCCTTCGACTTGCGGATGGAATTCTTCTTAACCTTTGCCGGCTTCGGAAGACCCTGAGCGATCTTTTCCTTGCGAGTCAGCGGAACGTTCTGAACCTTCTGAGCTGCAAGAGCCTTGATGCGAGCGCGGTTGCGTTCGATAATCTTCTGATCGACGACTTCGGATTCTGCACCGGAATGGAGTTCCGTAACGAGCACTTCCGTATAGCCCTGACGATGACCGTTGCGACGAACGTAACGGGTACGACGCTTCTTCTTGAACACGATAACCGTGTCTTCCTTGTCATGGGCGAGAACTTCGACCTTGACAGAAGCATCATTCAGGACAGGGGTGCCGACCTTAACTTCTTTTCCGTTGGAGAAAAGAAGGACGGACTTGAGCTCCAGAGAAGAACCGACAGCTGCATCGACGCTCGGGACCTTGAGAGTCTTACCGACTTCGACTTTATACTGGAAACCACCTGTTTCAACAATAGAATACATAATATTCCTTTTTTTAGGTTTGCTGTGGAGCCCCAAATATAGAAAAGCGATTCCGATTTTGGGAGGTCAAAATCCAATTTTTTCCATTTTTCTTTTTAATATTTGCTAAATTTGATGAAAATCATCATGTTTTGGAATCAACAAGGAACGCGAATGAACTCTATCGTGAGCCTGAACGGCGACTGGGAACTTCTGTTCGACACAGAAGACATGGGTATTATCAATCGTTGGTACGCCACCTATCCAAGTGGCACCCAAAAAATCCAAGTGCCGAGTGTATGGGAAAAGTACTTCGACAAGGTCTCCCTTTCGCAGGACGCCGCCTATTATTTTAAGCACTTCACTGTGGATGCGAAGCAGGTTCCGAAGCGAATTTTCCTTCGTTTCGAACGTATTTCCATGCACGCCGTCTTCTGGTTGAACGGCAAGTACCTCGGCTCGCACTTCGGAGCCTACACGCCGTGCATTCTGGATCTTTCCAAGGCGATCAAACCGGGCGAAGATAACGTCCTTTGTGTGCGCGTAGCGAACATGGGATCCGCCAACAGCCGTATCGACTTCGGTCGTGAAAGCAAGGAAGGCGCGGACGACCGTTTTGTTCGCCCGTCCGAAATGCCGGTCGGCCTCCCGTGGACGGAATACCCGTTCGGCGGTATCTACGGAAACGTGGACCTGATTCTCGGCGGAGCTGCTTTCATCTCGGGCGTCCAGCTTGAACCGGACCTCGACGAAGAACGCGTTGCAGTCGATGTCTCCTTTAACAATCCGCGTGGCTTCAGCACCCGTCTCCGCATCTTGATGCGCAATCCTCAGGGCGAAGTCAGCGAACTCATCAAGGATGTCAAGCTTGAAAAGGAAAACGCTTCGAGCCGTTTTATCTTCAAAATCCGCAATCTGAATAAGGACAAGAATTTCTGGACGATCGAAAAACCGAACCTCTACACGATTGAACTTCAGCTCGAAGGCAAAGCGAAGACGAAGCAAACGCCGGAACATTCCTTCTCCGTGGTCAAAAATTTTGCATTCCGCAAATTCGACTGCATCAAGGGCGACTTCTACCTGAACGATTCCATCATCAAGATTCAAGGCGTTTCCTATTCCCAGCACTGGAGCGAAGGCGGTCTTTGGACTTCCGACAAAGCCAAGCTCCGCAAGGATCTCGAAGCTATCAAGAAGGCTGGTTTCAACACGATTCGTTCCAACGGCGCCCCGCTGACCGATGCAGCTCTGGATATCTGCGATGAAATCGGCCTCCTGGTGATGCAAGAATTCCCGATTCACACGATGCGTTCTACCCCGCGCGGTCTCGAAGCGGTTTACAAGTTGATCGAAGAACTCGTGACGGAACAGAAGCACCACCCGTGCATTGTCTCCTGGATTCTCGGTTCCGAAAACTGCCCGCTCGTTCTCGAAAACGGTAACAAGCTTTTGAACGCGGTCGACGGTTACGACAAGTGCCGCCCGGTCATCAGCAACCTGAACTGCGTCTACCTCTCGAACGAAGAAGAGTTCCACAAGGACACGGGCAAGCTCATGGGCGTGACAAACGAAAAGATTCTTCTTTACGCGTCTCACCGCATGCACCTTCGCATGAGCCCGAACGCAGCCCTCACGGATTTTCTCGCCCACTACTGCGACAAGAATTCCATTGTCGAAGACGAAGTCAACATTCCGGACACGACTCTTGGCAATTCGCAGTTCCAGGACGAATACGAAAACTTTGTCGAAGAAACCAACGGCAAAATTCTCGTCACGCTCAAGAACCATGCACTTTTGCCGGCTTCCCCGACAGACATCAAGGGTTCTAGAAGCATCAAGAATAACAAGGCCATCAAGCAGACATTCAAGCAGCTCGAAGCCTTTATCGACAACAGGGATCTTTCGATTTGGAGATCGTTAGAAGCGTTCAACGCCGATGCGCACCGCTTGGCCTTGCAAAGTAAGCTCACGCAAATCAACGCCATCCAGAGCAACCCGCTCGTTTCCGGCTTTATGCTCGACCAGTGGGCTGACTTCGGTGCGGACTTCTGCGGTCTCGTGGACGAAAACCGCAAGACGAAGGGATTCGATTCCTTCATGAAGGCGGCAACGACTCCAACCCGCTTGCTCATCACCGGTTTTGAACCGATCAGCGCCCCGCAGACGGAAATTTCCTTCCAGCTTGCCTTGTTGAACCAGGCCCGCCTCGAAGATATCGAAATCGAAATTTCCATCGTCGACAAGAGCGGAAAAACCGTTTCGAGCGACAAGCACAAGGCGAAGGGCCAGACAAGCCTCACTCCGCTCGGCACGTTCACGGTCGTCGCTCCGAAGGCGCCTGGCGACTACAAGCTCGTGCTCACGCTCTCTTCCCTCGGATCCGTGGTCAGCACCACGAACGAAAACCTTCTTGTTCTCGAAGATTCCGATGTGCAAAGCGCCATGTCCCAGGTCTGCTTCCTCGACAACAATGCAGAAACGACAGCCGATGCCCTTGCTGCCCTCGCCGGTCCGGAAAAGATCATCTTTACGGCAAGCCTCAGCTCTTGGAACGACGTCGTTCTGAACAAGATCGTGGAACTCACCCGCGACGGCGGAAAGACGCTCTTCCTTTCGGATTTGAACCCGGAAGACCTCGAAACGTTCAATTCGAGCCATCACTTTACGCAGACAATCGAATCTCACTTCACCACCGGTGCGAACGGTCTTTCCGTGCATTACCTGGTGAACGGATCCGAACTGCTCCCGGAATTTGCTGGACATCAAATTTTGGACGATCTTGCATCTTCCGTGATTCCGAGCATTTCGCTCACCGAACTTCCGAACGCACAGGTTCTCGCACGTTCCGTGACGATCGCGAACGGCGAACTCAAGACGGGCGTCGATCTTCAGATTGTTCCGTTCGGCAACGGACGTCTGGTGTTCAACCAGTTGAACCTGTTCGAAGGTTTGGAAACGAACCCGCTCGCAGACCGCGT
>NZ_JALFIA010000079.1:0-51104 GCF_022776125.1 Hallerella sp.
TTTGCCGAAATTTTCAACGCAGAAGGCAAGTAAGAAACCGGAATAGGCTTCAACCGGAGAATTTCATGGGCACGCCCATACAATGGCGATTTTTCGTCAAGGGCAACATCGAAGATCATCTGTTGCGACGAGCCGCAAATCACCAGGTTGAAGTTCAAGGACTTTTCGTCCAGCAGCTTCTGCAGCGTAGAGGGCAACATCTCGCAGGATTTCACAAGATACGGGAACTCGTCCAGGCAGAGCGTAGAGCCCTTCGCGCACCTGTAGTTGAAAGCCCTAAAAAGCGACTCCCAGTCGGGGTAGGTGACTGAATCAAAGCCCTCGTACCGGGTTTCAACAAGGTGGACTTGCCCAACCTGCGACGGCCACTTACCCGCCGTTGGCGGTTGGCAACCTAGTCCTTGAGGCAACGGACAGAGAACCCGGTGTAATTATCGCCGGTGCCGTCCAGGCTCGCGAAGTCGACGTCGTAGCCCAAGTACATGCAGTACGCGTTTAGGGACTTGTCCTCCGTAGAACTCCAGAACTGCGCGAAGCTGCCCTCGCTGTTGTATTTCCCAAGGAGGTCCCTGTAACCGGCAGGCAACGTCGAGAAACCGAAAGCATCCGTGCCGTTGCCGCTCACGCCTTTGAGGCTTCCCCAGCCGCTGGTGGACTTGAGGGCGGTACCGGCTTTCGAGCCCACAGCCGTGATCAGAGTCTTCCATTCATTTCCTTAAAATAATCTTACGGAAACGTAATCTAGAATTTATTTGGAACACATCTGTCCTAAATCTTTTTAGAATCGTGAAGAATCCACCACCGAAGGCGTAATTCATATGCATTTACGATTAAGTAGTAGTTATTCAACAACATGCATAGAACTCATTTATAGAATCAAATTTTCACTGCACACGAGTGCACTGTTTTGAATTTTTGTTATATTTGGTCTGTATTTTGGACCGAACCCGCAAGTTCGTTCCCGAATTTTACTCATTTTTGCACGCTTTGAATTCAATTAGACGATTTAGGTTCAAAAATTTATGGCAGTAAGATATACAGAAGACAATATTAAATCGTTGGAATGGCATGAACATATTCGGATGCGTCCGGGTATGTACATCGGCAAACTCGGGGACGGCCAGAGCCCTGACGACGGTATTTATGTGCTCGCAAAGGAAATCATCGATAACTCAATCGATGAATTCGTGATGGGCGCCGGCAAAAAAATTGAAATTACGATTGAAGACCGTGAAGTCCGCGTCCGTGACTATGGGCGAGGAATTCCTCTCGGTAAAGTCGTGGACTGCGTTTCCAAGATGAATACCGGTGGCAAATACGATTCCGAAGCGTTCCAGAAGTCTGTCGGTTTAAACGGCGTCGGTACCAAGGCTGTGAACGCCCTTTCCGACAAGTTTATCGTCCAGAGTTTCCGTGACGGCAAGTGCAAAAAGGCGGAATTCAGCAAGGGCGTCCTCATCAAAGAATACGGGGAATGCAAATCGGACGAAAAGACCGGTACAGAGATCATCTTTACGCCGGATGCGACGATTTTCAACAAGAATTACCGCTATCTTCCGGCTTACATGGAAGAAAAGATTTGGAACTACGCCTATCTGAACACAGGCCTTACCCTGGTGATGAACGGCAAGGTTTACACGAGCGAAAATGGCCTTCTCGATTTGCTCAAGGGCCGTGTCGACGACACCCTCCGCTATCCGATTGCCCACCTAAAGACGAAAGATATCGAAATCGCCTTCACGCACGGCAACCAGTACGGCGAACACTACTTCAGCTTTGTGAACGGTCAGCACACGACCCAGGGCGGTACCCACCAGCAGGCTTTCCGCGAAGGCTTTGTGAAAGGCGTCCGCGACCACTTTAAAAAGGACCTCGATCCGTCGGATATCCGCAACTGCATCATCGCTGCAATCGCCGTCCGCATCCAGGAACCGGTTTTTGAATCCCAGACCAAAACAAAGCTCGGCAGCACCACGACGGCTCCGGGCGGTCCATCTCTCCGCACCTGGATTGTCGACTTCGTTTCGACCGAAGTGGACAATTACCTGCACAAGTATCCGGAAGCGGAAAAGGCTCTCCTTACCCGCATCCAGCAAAGCGAACGCGAACGCAAGGATATCGCAGGCATCCGTAAACTCGCCAACGAACGCGCCCGCAAGGCGAACCTGAACAACAAAAAGCTTCGCGACTGCAAGGTGCATTTAACAGATGCCAAGAATCCGGTTCACAAGGAAACCATGATCTTCCTGACCGAAGGTGACTCTGCATCGGGTACACTGACCAAGGCGCGCAACGTGCAAAACCAGGCTGTCTTTAGCCTGCGCGGTAAGCCGCTCAACAGCTTCGGCCTTACCAAAAAAGTCGTTTACGAAAACGAAGAATTCAATTTGTTGCAGCACGCGCTCGACATCGAGAACGGTCTCGATTCTCTTCGTTACGATAAGGTCATTATCGCAACCGATGCCGATGTGGACGGTATGCATATTCGACTGCTGCTCATGACATTCTTCTTGCAGTTCTTCCCGGAACTTGTAGAACAACGTCATCTTTACATTTTGCAGACCCCGCTTTTCCGCGTTCGCAATTCCAAGAAGAACAAAGTTCTTTATTGCTACGACGAAACGGAACGTGACGAAGCTGCCCAAGTTCTTGCCGGCAAGGATTTGGAAATCAGCCGATTCAAAGGTCTTGGTGAAATCAACCCGGATGAATTCCGCCAGTTCATCGGTGAAACGATGCGCCTCGAAAGCGTTGTTTCACCTCCAGACGCTTCTCTTGGCAAAATGCTCGGCTACTATATGGGCAAGAACACACCGGAACGTCAGAACCGCATTGTGCAAAACCTACGCGCTAACGCGGTGGAGGAACTGTAATGAGTGATATCGAAGATAAGTACGCAAACGCTCCCGAAGCCGACGTCAAGAGCGATACCGCGATTCTCGGACTTTCGAACGCGAACCATTTGGAAAAGCTTTACGACGGTTGGTTCCTCGACTATGCGAGCTATGTGATTCTCGACCGTGCCGTTCCGTATTTTGAAGACGGTTTGAAACCGGTGCAACGCCGTATTCTGCACACGCTCTCCGAAATGAACAACGGTCACCTGATCAAGGTGGCGAACGTGGTCGGCGCGACAATGCGCTACCATCCACACGGAGACTCATCCATCTATACAGCCCTTGTCGGTCTCGGTCAAAAGGACTTGCTGATCGATACGCAAGGAAACTGGGGAAACCCGCTAACAGGCGACGGTGCCGCCGCAGGCCGTTATATCGAAGGCCGTCTTTCGCAGTTTGCGCAAGAAATCCTTTTTAATCCGGAAACCACCGAATGGATTCCAAACTACGACGGTACCCGCAAGGAACCGGTCACTCTCCCGGCCAAGTTCCCACTGCTCCTCGCGCAGGGCGTGGACGGTATTGCAGTTGGTCTTTCGACCTACATCCTGCCACACAACTTTAACGAACTCTGCGAAGCAAGCGTCGCCTATCTCAAGGGCAAAAAGTTCACGTTGTACCCGGACTTCTTTACCGGCGGTACAATCGACGTTTCCCATTATGACGACGGTGCCCGTGGCGGAAAGATCAAAGTTCGTGCGAAAATCGAAGTCCAAGACGCAAAGACCCTCGTCATCAGCGAAATTCCTTACGGCACAACGACCGGCTCCCTCATCGAATCGATTGTCGCCGCCAACGACAAGGGCAAAATCAAAATCAAGCGCGTGGACGACGACACCGCTCAAAACGTTGAAATCGTGATTCACCTTTTGCCGGGTTCCGAACCGCAGAAGATGATCGAAGCGCTTTACGCCTTCACGGACTGCGAAAAGTCGCTTTCTCCATGTACCTGCGTCATCATCGACAAAAAGCCTTGCTTTACCACGACCTCTGAGCTCTTAAAGTTGAGCGTCGACCACACAAAGCATTTGCTCAAGTGGGAACTCGAAAACGACCTGAAGCACACGCAAGAAAAGTGGCACGCGACCAGCCTCGAAAAGATCTTCATCGAAAAAGAAGTCTACGAAGTCATGAAAAAGGCGAAAGACCACGACGAAATGATCCAGCTGATCGATGAAGGCTTAAAGCCGTTCACGAAAAAGCTCCGTCGCGAAGTGACGACCGAAGACATCGAAAAGCTTGCCGCACTCCCGATGTCGAAAATCGCCCGCTTTAACCGTAAAAAGGCCGATGAACTTTTGAAAAGCTTGGACGACCACATTGCGGAAATCCATGCCAATTTGGAAAACATCATCGATTATACCGTCGCCCACTTCAAAAACATCCAAAAGAAGTACGGAGCAGGCCGCGAACGCAAAACGCAGATCGCGGAATTCGGCAAGGTCGATGCAGTGCACGTCGCCATGGCCAACCAGAAGTTCTACGTGAACCGCAAGGAAGGCTTTATCGGAACCGATCTTAAAAAGGAAGAATACCTGTTCGACGTTTCCGAATACGACGACATCATCGTGTTCAAGAACGACGGTTCCTACAAAATCGTAAAAGTTTCTGCAAAGGACTTCGTCGGCAAAGACATCGTTCTTGTCGAAAAATTCAACAAGGACGACGAACGCCGCATTTACAACGTCATTTACCAAGACGGTAAAGACGGTCCGGCTCTTATCAAGCGCTTTAACGTCGGCGGCATTACCCGTAACAAAGATTACCCGATGGGCAAGGGCAAGCCGGGCACAAAGATTCTTTACATTTCTTCGAATGCCAACGGCGAAGCGGGAACGGTCAAGGTCGTTCTCAAGCCACGTCCACGCGTCAAGCTCAACTTCGAAGTGGACTTCTCCGAAGTCGAAATCAAGGGCCGTAACGCAGTCGGTAACATTGTGACCAAGTACCCGGTCCGTTCGATTAAAAAGGTAAGCGACGGCGAAAGCACGCTCGGCGCCAAGATCTTCTACTTCGACGCCATTTCCGGCATCGTCAGTACCCAAAAGAAGGGCGACCGCATCGGAGCCTTCGAAGACGAAGAAAAGCTGATTTCCATCCGCAACAACGGTATGGCAAAGCTCCACGAAATGAAGGATCCGATTCTTGTCGGCACGGATATTCTCTATCTTGGCAAGTACGATCCGAAGCGCGTCTTCACCGTTTTGTACTTTGAAGGCGAAAACTTCAATTACATGGTCAAGCGCTTTACGCTCGAAACCTGCCCGACGACGACCGAATTCAACATCCTTTCCGATCATCCGGATACCAAGATGATTGAATTCTTCTCTACGGAAGACGCCCGCGTGACAATGGATTATCAGTCCGGTCACAAGGTGGAACAGGAAGAACTCGATCTGACGGAACTCGCCGAAATCAAGACATACAAGGCTTTGGGCAGTAAGTTCACAGCCAAGAAGGTCAAGAGATTCACCCGAATCAAGGGCGCCGCCCATGAAGAAGAAAGCAGCGTCCATTCGGATTCCGAGTCCCCGGATCTCTTTGGATAAAAGGAGACTTGGATGAGCCGTTCCGAAAATGAACTCGAAGGCGTCACGTTGCTTGGCAATCAAAACACCAAGTACACTTACGATTACAATCCGAAGTTGCTTGAAAAGTTTCCGAACAAGCATCCCGAAAATGACTACATGGTGATGCTGAACTGCCCGGAATTCACTTCGCTTTGCCCGAAGACCGGTCAGCCGGACTTTGCCGACATCCACATCAACTACATTCCGGATCAGTCCATTGTGGAATCCAAATCGCTGAAGCTGTATCTGTTCAGCTTCCGCAATCACGGCGACTTTCATGAAGACTGTGTGAACATCATCATGAAGGATCTGATTGCGCTCATGGATCCGAAATACATTGAAGTGGAAGGAGTGTTCATGCCGCGTGGCGGAATTTCGATATACCCGTTCGCCTGCTACGGCAAACCGGGAACCGTTTACGAAACCCGTGCAACGGACCGTCTTTTCGCCTCGATCGACAGACGTTCTCACAAGTAACTTTAGGAAGTCCAAAATGAAAAAAGCGATTGTCCTTTCTTCGGGCGGTGTGGATTCCTCCGTGTGTGTAGCCATGGCGGTTGAAAAATTCGGCAGTGAAAACGTGGCAACGGCCTCGATCTTTTACGGTCAAAAGCACGACAAGGAACTCAAAGCAGCGAAAGCAATCGCAAACTTCTACAAGCTTCCCCATTACGAGTTCGACCTTTCCTCGGTCATGCAGTATTCGAACTGCTCGCTCCTTTCCGGTTCTACAGAAAAAATTTCGCACAAGAGCTACGCCGAGCAGATCGCGGAACAAGGTCCTGACGGAAACGGAAAAGTTTCCACGTATGTGCCTTTCCGCAACGGACTCATGCTGAGCGTGTGCGCAAGCCTTGCCCAGAGCCTCTTTGAAAAAGACGAAGTCACGCTCTACTTAGGCGCTCACGGAGACGACGCCGCAGGCAACGCCTATGCGGACTGCAGCACGGACTTTGTGAATACCATGGGAAAGGCGATTTCTATTGGAACCTATGGACTCGTGAAAGTCAAAGCCCCCTTCGCAGGAATGTCCAAAGCGGACGTGGTGAAAAAAGGTCTCGATTTGAAGGTCCCGTTTGAATTTACCTGGAGCTGCTACGAAGGCGGGGAAAAGCCCTGCGGAACCTGCGGAACATGCATCGACCGCGCCAAGGCTTTTGCCGAAAACGGCGTTAAAGATCCAGCACTCTAAAAGATAATTGACAAAAAAAGGCTCTACTTCGCAGTAAAGCCTTTTTTCAACGTCTCTGATAACTGTTACTTCTTCGTCGAATCCACAGGAGCAGGTTCCGTTGCCGTTTCGCTGTTCAGAATCGTTTCGAGAATTTCCGCAGCTTGCAAGAATTCATTCGAATCGGAGCAGCTCTTCGTACCGAGAATCGTCTGCAGATACTGTTTCTGTGTTTTCAAATCTCCTTCCGAGGCGGCGATATTCGAAAGTTTCAAGAGCGAAGCGCAGGTCTTCGGAGCGTCCGGGAAAGCCTTGACGACGCGTCCAAAGACAACCTTTGCCTTATCCATCTGATTTGCATCCGCAAGGCAGACGCCCATCCAATAAAGAGCATCACTTGCGATTTGACCCTTCTTGGATTCTTCATAGATCTGCTTGAATTCCGAATAAGCGAGCTTGACTTCACCCTTGTGATAGTCTGCACGAGCCGTATTGAACAGCGAATCAAGAGTCTGCATCTTTTCTGCAGAAATCGCATCGCTGTCTGCCGGAGCCACAGCCGTTTGACCATTCACCACCACTTTTTTCGAAAGGATTTTGTCGGATTTGCCGAGAAGCAAGTCCAAACGGTAGAGCAACTCTTCGTGGTGGCTGTCGTTACGATCGCTGATTTCTGCAATCTTGGAAGAGAGCATGGAAAGTTCCACTTTCATCCGTTTTTGCACCAAAGCGAGCGAGTCGATTACCTGTTCTAAGGAATCAATACGAGCCTTGGATGCTTCCGTCGAAGCTTTCACTTCCTCTTTTACTTCTTGCACATCTTTCTTCACATCATCGCCGACCGCTTTCATCTCCTTTGTACGGAGAAGTGTCACGCTTGAGCAAGACGTGAGTGCAAAAGCACAAATCAAAGATCCGAGAATCAAACGTTTCATGAAGACCTCAAAATCAAAAGGTTCTCCCAGCGACGAGAGCTGGGAATCTAAAGTCGCTTACTTCTTGATGTTGACCTTGAAATTCGCACGGCGGTTCTGGGCATAAGCTTCTTCGCTTTCGCCAGCAGCCTTCGGCTTTTCCTTGCCGTAGCTCACCGTTTCCATACGTTCATTGCCCACACCGTAAGCGGAGAGGAATTCCTTCACCTTCATCGCGCGCTTGCTGCCGAGAGTCATGTTGTAATCTTCGGTACCACGAGCATCCGTATGGCCTTCCACGACAATCACAAAGCGCGGTTCCTTCAACAGGATGTCGCCGACCTGGGTCAAGATTTCCTTCGCCTTTTCGGTGAGTTCGGACTTGTCAAAGTCAAAGTAAACATCGTCCGACATGAGTTCGTTAATGAGCTTTTCTACGCGAGCGCGTTCGGCTTCCAAGCGTTCTGATTCAAGGCGTTCCGCTTCCAAGCGAGCCTTTTCCAAAGAATCCGCCTTCGCCGGAGCCGCGGCAGCGGTATCTTCAGCGGAAACAGCCGCCGGTTCTTCCTTCACCACCGGATTTACAGGTGGCTTATTCTTGGAGCATGCGACAATAGCAAATGCCGTAGCTGCAGAAATAGTCAGCAAAAGAATCTTTTTCATTGTTCTACCATCCTTCATTTTGAATTGAAATTTGTTTCTGACGTTCCGGCGAATACCAGGACCACGTCGGTGCGGTATTGTCGCCGCTGTTCGTAATGCGCGTGACATTTGTGCCGTCCTTGCGCATGATATAAATCTGATGCGAGCCCGAGCGATCGCTAGAGAAGGCAATCAGCATGCCGTCCGGAGACCAAGTCGGATGTTCGTTGTTGCCCGCATTGCTCGTGAGCTGCACAATGTCCGAACCGTCGATGGCGCAGGTGTAGATATTCATCTTTCCGCCGTCCATCGAAGTGTAGACGATACGATCCCCCTGCGGAGACCAGGAAGCGCGTTCATTATAATTGCCCATGAAAGTCACACGGCGCGCATCACTACCGTCCCTGCCCATGACAAAGATTTGCGGACTACCGCCACGGTCACTCGTATAAAGGATTTCCGTTCCAAACGGGCTCCAAGAAGGGCTCACCTGCGAAGCGCGTCCGTACATCACCTTATGATTGGCACCGGTCTTCGGATCGCCCAAATAAACCGTGGTCGTATTGCCGTGAATGGCCGCAAACAAAACTTCACCTGTTTTCGGATTTACCGCCGGACTAAAGGTCTGCGACTTATCCGGGAACAGGCGACGTTCCTTGCTCGTATAAAGTTCCCGTTCAAAAAGCTGAGCTTTTCCATTGCGGAAGCTCACGTAGATAATCGAATTGTTGTCCTTCGTCCAGGTTGGCATCATGCTGATTGTCGTATCATGAGTCAACTGACGACGGTTATAACCATCGTAGTCTGCGACCACAATCTGCTTCACGCCATCGACTTTAGAAACCCAGGCGAGCTCCGTCGAAGCGATGCCGAATTCACCCCAGAGCTGTTTCACGACCTTGTCCACAAAATCATGGAGAGCTGCGCGCACATCCTTCTGCGCCACCTTGTAAGCTTCCCCGAGGATCAAATCCTTGGTCTGTGTCGCATACAGATAGCAAGAAAGCTTCACCTTGGAACCTTCCGCCTTTTGCAGTTTTCCCGTCACATAGAACTTTGCACCGGCGCGAACAAAAGTCACCATTTTGAAAGTCGGGCTTTCCACGACCGAAAAACGGCCCGAAAGTTCAAAGTCCCGTTTTAAAACTTGATCCGGTTTCGAGGAAATCGCTTCAAAATCCGCTTCTTGATCAAATGGTACAAGACCTATCGGCATCGTATTCGACACCGCGATTCCAACATCGACAGAAATCGTATCGACCAAAGCAAAAGAGCTTGTACAGGCGACAAAAAGAGCAAAAGCAAAAAATTTCAATTTTGATAGCATCATTTCAATAATACAAAGTTTTTAATCCCCCAGCCGTGTGCCAGCTCAATTCGGCGTAAAGTTGAAGTTGAGCGACAGCGCAGGTGCACGATAGTTCGGCGGAAGTTCCGGGAGTTTGGAAATCTTGATGGCTCGCACCGAAAGATTATCCCATGTCTTATTTCCCGAAGATCGTCTTAACGAAATATCCGTGATGTTGCCAAAGCGGTCCACCGTAAACTGTACCGAAGTCTTCGTACTCTTTGTCACATTCAAACCTGAAGGCGGATTGAAGTGCTGCATAATGATTTGCTTTAAGCGTTCCAGGTACACCTGCATCAGCGGGTCCATATCCACGTAGCCGACAGGATTCAAACCGGATTCTTCAGCGATTTCGTCGGGAAGATCCATGTCTTCGGGCAAATCCATCGTTTCTTCTACCGGTTCTTCCTGCGGTTCTTCCGGTTCGGGCTGCGGTTCTGGTTCCGGCTTCGGTTCTTCCTTTGCGATTTTCGGTTCGGGCGGAAGTTCTTTTTTCACTTCCGGCTTCGGCTTAGGCTGTTCCTTTTTTACTTCTTTCGGTGGCTCGGGCTTCGGCGGCTGCTTTTTAGGGCGAGCCTTGGGAGGGGCTACCTTCTGCGGTTGCTGGAGTTGCACCAATTCAAAAATTTTGACCGGTTCCGGTTCCCTTTCAAAATTCAACTTGTTCAAAACGACGATGCCAATCACTATCATCAAATGAAAGCACAAAGAAATCGCGACAATCTTCGGGAGCTTGCCGTTCCATCCACTCTGAAAGAATGGAGTATTCTCTTTTTGCTTCTTTGCTGCCATGACCTATACGCGTTTTACTTTTCGTCCGGGAGAGTCAAGAATCCGAGTTTGGTGACTCCCGCATTCTGCACAAGCGACACGACCTTCATCACATGGCCGTAATCCACCGATGCGTCGGCATTGATAACGACCGGCATGTTTCCATCCCACAGCGATTTGAAAATGCTGTTGAAATCCTTCAACTTCACCTTCATATCGGCGACGTAGATATCACTCTGCTTATTGATGGAAACCTTCAACATCTTTTCCTGTTCCATCGTCGGGGCTTCCGCCTTCGGAAGTTCCACCTTGATCCCCTGACTCATCAACGGAGCGGAAATGAGGAACACGATGAGAATCGCGAACACGACGTCGATCATGTTCGTGAGATTCATCTCTTGGTTAATCGGTTTACCGCGACTGCGCTTCACAAGAACTCCTTAGCCTGCGACTTCTTCAAGAGCGAGAAGGTCACCGCGTTTGAAGAGACTGAGCATGCGGCTGCCAAAGTTGTAATAAGCGATTTCATTTTCACCCGTACGGGAGACAAAATAGTTGTAAGAGCCCGAAGCCGGAATAGCGACCACAAGGCCCGCCACCGTCGTGATCAAAGCCATTGCAATACCCGGAGCGACGACTGCCAAATCCGCAGAGCCGTGCTGACCGATTTCAAAGAAAGCCGTCATAATGCCCCAAACCGTACCGAGAAGGCCGAAGAACGGGGCGAGGTTTGCACACATACCGAGGAAGTTCACATGACGGTTTTCATTCAAGCGGATACCTTCAATCGAGCGCTGGATCGTATCTTCCAAAAGGGATGCTCGATGCTGAATGGAATCATAACTCACAAAATTACTGAACTTGGACGCTTCAATCAGGACTTCTTCCGTCAAGCTCTTCAGCGCGCTAGCTCCGCTGTTATCGCAAAGATCCTTCAAGTCCACAAAACGTTCGATTTTTTCAAACTGGCGGTAGAAGACTGCGTTCGCATGCTGGTTCTTCTTAAAGAAAATCATTTTGACAATGATGATTCCCCAACACATAAGCGACATCACGGCCAAAATACAAAGAATAACCATCGTTGCGACATCGGAGTCGCGCACCATCTGAATGACAGGCAAATCGAGCATGGAACCTCCCTAAAAAGTCCAAAAACAATCTAGCAAATTTGCTTTGACAAAAATGTTGTTAGATTTCAAAATATGAAACTTATTCCGAACGGCCGTTGGGATAACGGCGATGAAAATACGCTTCCCCAAGTGATTGTCCACATTTTGAAGGACCACCATTTTTTGCACGTGCGCTTCCAAGTGACAGAGCCCGACGAATGCTACGCCGCAACAGTTGACCATGACGGTGGGCACGCCTGGGAAGACAGTTGCGTGGAGATTTTCGTGAAAGCCCTCGATTCCGCGAACGAATACATCAACTTTGAATTCACAAGCAAAGGTTTTTGCTACGCGGCAAGAGGTTTGAACCGCGAGCACCGCAAGGAATTTTTGCAAACCCAGTATTCGCAGATTCTGCGTTCCAAAACCGAACCGGTTTTTGAAAACGGCAAGGTGACCTGGGAACTTCGCGTTTCCATTCCGGGATTCTTGATAGGCTGCCGCAATCTTTCGATCGCAGAAATCTACGGAAATATTTACAAGTGCGGCGACAAGACGCGCCGTCCGCATCACTTGGTGCATTTCCCGGTGAATACCGAAAAGCCGGACTTTCACCAACCGCGTTTTTTCAAAAAACTGATCTAAGAAAAAAGGATAGGATGATGAAAAAATGGAAGGGGATTTTTCCCGGGACTCTTGCGATTTCTGCAGGAGTCCTTTTTGCCGCAGACTCGATTTATGTTCCCTTTGGAAAACTAGGCTATTTGAGCAGTTCTTTTGGCGAAAACCGCGGAACACGTTACCATGCGGGCATTGACTATTCGACAGAAATGAAGGAAGGCTTCCCTTCCATCGCACCGGAAGACGGTAAAATTGTACAGGTCAAGGTTTCGCCTTACGCCTATGGCAAGGTCGTCTATTTTGAAGACAAGCTCGGCCGCACATGGGTCTTTGCCCATCAAAGCGGGTTTTCCAAGCACTTGGATTCTTTAATCCGCTATACGCAGAAAAAAACGAAAAAGAACGACGTTTCTTTGGTGAATCCGAAAATTCCCGCCTTCCACAAAGGCGATACCATTTCGTACACGGGAAGTTCAGGCATCGGAAATCCCCATTTGCACCTGGAACTGCGCTTCGGGGAACACCTTGTAAACGCTTGCCATCACAACGTGCTTTGCGGTGACACACTGGATCCGCTGATTCTCGGAGCAGCCGTTTTCCAAGGGGAAGACGTAGCGCTGACCGGCGAAGAAGATTTGAAAAACGGTTGCATTGAAGTTCCCGACATTCGCAACCGCGAAGACTCCCTCCGCTTTACCTTTAAAATTGCGGATTACAGTCGCGAACCTTTAGACAACCCGATGTCCGTGCGCCGCGTGACGCTCAAAAAAGGCAACGAAACCATTGGAGAAATCATCAAGGACACCCTGCATTTCTCCTCGATGCTTCAGATCCGCGAGGAACTTCTCTGGGCAGAAGAAGCGGACACCGCAGGCGACTGGCATTACATCCCGAATCCGTACAAATTAAATCCCGGCGATACGCTGACCTTTGAAACCGAAGACATGAACTATCGCATTTCCAAACGCAAACTCATCCTTGCCGAAAAATGCAACGGTCCAAAGCCTAGGATGCGCGGAAACTTCCAAAATCCGGAAATGTTCTCGTTCCTCAGCCGAACCTGGATCGGTTTGGATCTTTGCAAATCCGATTCTTTGAAGACGAACTTCCGCTTTTTCGGAAAGGGAATGCCGGTCCTTGACAGCGAAGGAAAAGAGCTGAATCCCTGCGAAGCCTTCCCTATAGAACCTCAACCTTTGGGAAAAATTCTTGCGCTCTACCCCAACTTAGACGAAATCCGTTTGGAACAGAATGGAAAAGCGGATACGATCCGCGTTACAGAAATTCCGGCAGATGCCAAGGATTTTTCTTGGGAAACAACCTTCAGCAGTAAAAAGATCTCTCAATCCGTGACAAAGCTTGCCGATGTGCCGTGGACAAGAACCTTTGCCGTCCGCAAGTTTGCAAATGACAGTGTTCCCGCTTACGAATTTCATCCGAAGGGACTGCACTTTTGGGGAGCTTGGACGGTTTCGTTCGATGCAAAGCTCGCCAACGCTCCGCTATATTACCTCGGCGAAACAACGCGCCTTTGGTTTTACTTTAGCAAGCAAAAGAAGACGAAGCAAACGCGTTTCACGAGCATGAATGAACTCCGCGACATCGGCTTTATCGAAGACAGGACCGCGCCGGAACTCGGCGATGTCCGTTTGGATTCCGCTGTTATCGCGGGAAAGATGTCTCCGGTTCTTCGCATTCCGGTCATCGAAAAAGAATCCGGCATCGAAAACGGAAACGCTATCGAGGCTTCGGCAAAAGGTATGCCTTATATTTATGCGGAATACGATTCCGAGCCGAAGGAACTTGTCTTTATCCTGAGCGATTTGCCGCCTGCCGGTCAAAAATTCCAGGTCCGGATTCGCGATGAAGCGGGCAACGCCAAAACCTTCCAAATCAAAGTGCCTTCCGCATCGAAAGCGGAATAAGTATTTATATTACAATTCATATGGTAAACGATCCGTACATTCTCGTAGCAGACCAAGAGTCTCTCGATAAGCTTATCGAGGACTTGTCTCTCTACGAAATCGCAGCGGTCGACACGGAAGCCGATTCGATGTACCATTATACGGTACGTCTCTGCTTAATACAGATTACCATCGGTGAGCATCATTACATTGTCGATCCGTTTGCTCCGATTGACATTACCCCGATCTTTAAAACACGCGCCATGAACAGTTTGATTCTGCACGGCGCCGATTACGACTTGCGCATGCTCTGGCATCATTACCGGTTCTCTCCCAAGCACGTTTTCGATACGATGATCGCCGCAAAATTCCTCGGCGAAGAAGGTCTGGGTTACGCAAGTCTTGTCCGCAAATATTTTGGCATCGATCTTCCCAAGGACAATCAGAAGTCCGACTGGACAACACGTCCGTTACCGCCTGACATGTGCGAATACGCGATTCACGATACCTTCTATTTGCATGAACTCTGTGCAAAGCTTGGCGAACAGCTCAAAGCCCAAGGAAAATTCACCTGGATGATCGAGACCTGCAACGAACTGATTGAAAAAGCGCGTCAAAAAAAGGAAGAAGATCCGGAACGTTGGCGCATTTCGGGTTCGTTCCGTTTGCAATCCAAGTCTTTGAACATTCTGAAGCACATTTGGGAATGGCGCGAAAAGGAAGCCGAAAAGCTGGACCGTCCGCCGTATAAGGTTTTTGGCAACGAACTGATGCTCGCCATAGTCCGATCCGCTACCTATTCCTTCCCGGAACTTCGAGAAGATTACCTGCCAAAACTCCCCCGAAACTTTTTTGGGGAACGTCGCACCGACTTTTTAACGATGCTGCAAAACGCCATGCAGGTTCCCGAATCCGAATGGCCCGAAGAAAATCAGAAGGTTCCTCCTCCGCTGATCAGTCCGGACGGCGAGCTCATCGACACTTTGAAGGAATGGCGAAACGAACGCGCCGCAGAGCTCCATTTGGACGGGGCTATGCTTGCTAATCGGGCGCAGTTGATCGCCCTAGCCTCCCCTATCGGTTTGACCTGGGATGACCGTTATGACGCGGCGCATTTCTTGAACTGGCAGCGCACCATTTGGAATGGCATTTTGCACAACAAATTAATCCATTGAGGTTCTCATGAACATTGGAATTCCAGAACTTTTGTTGTTGGTTTTCTTGGCAATTCTCCTTTTAGGAGCCCGCCGCATTCCGGAACTCGGAGCCTCTTTGGGCAAGGCACTTCGCGAATTCCGCAAGGCGAAAAAAGATATCGAAGACGAAAAGTCTTCGGAAGACTCCAAGAACGATTCCAACGGTAACGCTTAAGGCTTTTGCCGATGGAGCTCTCTGAGCATTTTCAGGAACTCCGTTCGAGACTTTTGACCTGTCTCGCTTGCTTTGCTGTTGTCGCAGGTATCGCCTTTTACCAATTTCCTTTCTTTTGGCGATTTGTAGAGCTTCCGTTATTCGGTACAAACCTGGTGACGCTGGTGAACCTTTCTCCCGCGGAAGGCGTTTCGGTGAACCTGCTCGTCGCCTGTATGATCGCGGCTCTTGCGACGTCGCCGATTTTTCTTTACCACATTTACGCCTTTTGCGCCCCAGCCGTTCCGACTGAGCGGAAAAAGACTTTTCTGTTTTCGGTTTTCACGGCGAGCCTCCTCTTTTTTGCAGGCGCCGCCTTTGCCTATTTTTTTGCAATTCCATTTCTTTTTTCCTTTCTCGCCGGCTATTCGAATTCCGCAATGCAGATGTGGTCACAGACTTCTTATGTCTCGTTTCTGTTCCGGTTTGAAGTGCTGTTCGCGCTGATTTTCCAGATGCCCGTAGCGGCGACATTCCTCGGCAGAACGGGCATCGCGGGCAAGGATTTTCTACTGAAGCATTTTCGCTTGGTGATTTTTCTTTCTGCGCTGTTTTCTGCGATTGTAACGCCACCCGATCTGATGTCACTTTTTTGGGTTGCGATTCCGATGATTATTTTATACGGGATCAGTCTAATCACTTACCGGATGGCCTGGAGAGCGCGATGAACGCAGAAATCGGATTTTCGGAATTCGGGCTTTTATTCTTGCTCGCACTGCTCCTGTTTAAGCCCAAGGATTTGGGAAAAGCCGTTGCGACTTTCAAATATTGGAAGGGTCGCCTTTACCGCTTGAAGTTTGACCTGGAGGATGAGCTCTTGGAAACGCAAAAAAATCCGTCCCGCAAAGAAAAAGAAAGCGCCTGGATCGTTCAAGCGATTCGCCGTTTTGAGCCTTACAAAGCCGCCGCCAAAGTCGCCGCCTTTTATCCTCTCCCGGATGAGCCTGACATTCGCCCGATCCTTCAGGAACTCGCCAAGGAAGACCGTTTGCTGCTTCCGATTACATACGACGGCGGTCTCATGGACTTTGTCGAAATTCACGATTTGGAAAAGGACCTTGTCGAAGGACGCTTTCACGTTCACGAGCCTAAAAAAGAACTGCCGATTTACCGCGGCGAAATTCCGTTCGTGCTGACCCCAGGCGTTCAATTTTCTTGGGACGGAGGTCGCCACGGTCACGGCAAAGGCTATTACGACCGTTTTCTCGAAAAGAATCCGCAGGCAATCAAATGTGGCGTCGCATTTAGCACTCAAGTATCCGAAAAGCCTTTAACCCTCAAGCCACATGACGTTCCAATGAACTATATTGTAGCCCCGAAAAACGATCCGGAAAAGGAGAACCCCCATGTGGAAGAAGCAACCGTTTAACGCAGGCCGCGAAAACAACGAAGAAGAACCGTCTTTCTCGGAAAGGCCGGCCTTTTCGCAGAGACGTTCTCCGCGCTACAACCGCGATCGTGACTTGAACCGTGGAGACCGCGATTTTCGCCGTGACCGCGCACCGCGCCGTTTTCTAGGCGAAGATGCCCGTCCGCGTCCAAACCAGGTGAACGTTGCCTTGGGCGATGCCGAAAGCGCTCCGCAGACAGCTGTCGGCGGCATCCGCGAAGTCACTGAACTTTTGACGAATTCCCCGATGAAGGTACACCGCGTACTCTTCCGTCACAATTCCGGAAATCCGAAGCTTTACAACTTGCAGAAGATGGCGAAGAAGAATCGCATTCACGTGCAGCAGGTGGAAGCCCGCATTCTGGATTCCTATGCCGTTCCAAATCAGGGCGTTGTCGCCCTCTGCAACGAAAAGGAACTTCTCAAGTGGGAGGACGTCAAGTCCGAATTCTTCGACGCCAAGGAAAAAGGCGAACGCAAGCTCGTCGTCGTCGCAACAAACATCGAAGACCCGAGAAACCTCGGCGCATGCATCCGTTCTTCCCTCGGACTCGGCGCCGACATTTTCTTGATGCCGTCGAAGGGAATGTGCGGCCTGACTCCGACTGTCACCCGAGCTTCTACCGGCGCTGTGGACAAGCTCCGCATCTGCCGTCCGGACAATCTCGAAGCGACCATCGGCGAACTCAAGCAGGCCGGTTACCAGGTTCTTGGACTGGATGCGGCCACAGA
Organism: Hallerella sp.; assembly: GCF_022776125.1. Classification (NCBI taxonomy): domain Bacteria; kingdom Pseudomonadati; phylum Fibrobacterota; class Fibrobacteria; order Fibrobacterales; family Fibrobacteraceae; genus Hallerella; species Hallerella sp. The sequence goes on from NZ_JALFIA010000079.1 coordinate 17,480, forward strand.
AATTTCTCTCGTCGATTACAAGTTCGGCGACCAGATCGTTCTCGCCGTGGGCGGTGAAGACGTCGGCCTTCCGCCGTTTATCGGCAAGCAGTGCACCGACATTCTTCGCATTCCAATGAATCCGGAAGCCCAGTCTTATAACGCATCCGTGGCTCTGTCTCTTGGCCTTTACGAAATCGCGCGCACACGCATGCCGAAATAACCGCCGCAATGCAGAGCATTCCTTGGGAAAACGCTGAATTTGCGCGCTTTGTGAACGAAGCTGTCCAAAAGAAGACGGATGTTCTAAAGCTCGCCGAAAAAATCTCGAAAGGCCCTTTCGCCGACTTGCGCGGACCGATTCTCGACTACATTGCGCTCGTTCCCAAGTACCGTAAAAAATTTGGAACAGATGCGCTCCTCGCCTGCGATAAGCTTGCCCTGGAGCAGTCCACCGCCGCCGATATCGGAATTTTTAAAGCACGCCTTTTTGAAAAGGCGACTTCGATCGACGATCTTTGCTGCGGTATGGGCGGCGACAGCTTTTTTTTGAGCAAAGGGATTCCGGTCCGCGGCGTAGACCTTTCAGAAGAACGCGTCGCCATGTATCGCTTTAACACCAAAGCTTTAGGCGCTCCCCGTGAAGCGATCCTCGCCGATATCCGCACCCTTGAAAAGCGGAGCGATTACTTTACCGTCGATCCCGCCCGGCGCGCCAAGGAAGGCGATAACCAGCGAAACTTTTCAGAGCTCACCCCGACCTTTGCCGAAGTCCTTGAACTTTCTAGGCTCTACAAGGGCGGTATGGCAAAGCTTCCCCCGGGATACCCGACAGAAGAATTTCCCGCAGACGCCGAAATCATTTATTTAGGCGCGAAAAACGATTGCCGCGAATGCCTTGTTCTCTTTGGTGCCCTCGCCGAAAACCCGGGCAAGACCCGCGCCATAGCCATTGACAACCAAGGAAGCGCTCACAGTTGGATTTCTGAAAGCGCCTCATCGACAGCCAAAGAACTTCCCCTCGGAGAACTCAGCGCCTATATCTCAGAACCGATTCCTGTTCTTGTCCGCAGCCATCTCTTTGCCGAAGCCGCCTTAAAATCCGCACCGGATGCACATCTGATTTCTGCAGGCATCGCCTATGCGGCAAGCAATTGCCCACTCGATAGCGAAGCATTCCATAACTTCCGCGTCCTCGGCAGCGCCCCGATTTCAACCGGCAAAGTCAAAAAGCTTTTGAAGGAATTCGACGTCGGCAAGCTCACCCTTAAAAAACGTGGCGTAGAGATTGTCCCAGAAGCCGAAATCAAGCGTCTCGCCCCCAAGGGGGGACGCGAAGCGATTCTCTTTTATACGCGCGTTGCAGGCGAAAAGACAGCGATTCTAGCCGAAGCTCTTTAACGCGTCCGCAATTTCTTATTTTTGAAACATGGTGAAGTTAGATCCGACATGGCTGGAAATGCTCAAAGACCAATTTGAGCAGCCGTACTTTTTGCACTTGAAACAAGTCCTTACTGAAGAAAAGAAGAAGTACACCGTGTACCCGCCGGGACCGCAGATTTTTGCAGCCCTCGACGAATGCCCGGTGGACAAGGTCAAAGCGGTCATCATCGGCCAGGATCCTTACCACAATCCGGGGCAGGCAAACGGGCTCTGCTTTTCCGTAGCCGACGGCGTCCAGCCGCCACCGTCCCTTGTGAACATTTTCAAGGAACTCCACGACGACGTGGGCATCCCCTTTCCACAGAGCGGTAACCTCGAAAACTGGGCACACCAGGGTGTTCTTCTGTTGAACGCAAGCCTGACCGTCCGCGCGCACCAGGCTGCCTCCCACTCTCAGATCGGCTGGCAACAGTTTACCGATACGATTATCCAGCGCCTTTCCGAACGCAAGGAAAACCTGGTCTTTTTGCTGTGGGGAAGCTTTGCCATTCGCAAAAAAATGCTCGTCGCCAAGAACCGCGGCCATCTGATTTTGGAAGCCCCGCACCCGAGCCCGCTTTCTGCTTATAGGGGCTTCTTTGGTTGTAAACACTTTAGCCTGGCAAACGCTTTTTTGAAGAGCAAGGGAATTGCGGAAATTGATTGGACACCTTGACAAGGGATTTTTCTTAAGATATATTTAGCCCGCAATCTATGGGGATATAGCTCAGTTGGTAGAGCGATAGGTTCGCAATCTATAGGTCAGGGGTTCGACTCCCCTTATCTCCACGAAAAGGTCCGCAACTCTGCGGGCCTTTTTCTTTTGCGTTCCAATATCTCAAAACGACAGCCGTCAAAGCCTGTTCCATCCGCTTCAGCAAAACATCTTGGTCATTGAAAACAAAAACGCTCCCGCAGAATTGCGAGAGCACCTTTGTGACAGATAAACGAATTAGTTTTCGTTGTTCTGCATTTCCATCGTTTCACGGTCCATCGTGTGCTGAAGGTATTCCTTAAAGTCACGATCGATGTTCACACCGTCAAATTCAGCAGCGTCTGCATCAAGAACGAACACGGCGCTCGGGTTATCCAACCAACCAACAACGTCGACGCCTTCAAGAGATAAAGACTTATCGCCTTCAGCCTTAGCGACATATTCCACAGCGCTCTTGCCAACCCAGCCTTGACCGCAGGCACCCTTCACGAGAACGGCATCGCCGTCATCCTTCACAATGCGAAGTTCATCCGTGAAAGCAGCGGTACAAACCACATCGGAACCACCCTTGGTCTTAGTCAGGTCAATATCACCGCGCTTGGACTTCACCGTCTTCGGAGCAGCCATAGCAGCAACAACCATCACAGCAAGAAGGCAGAACAAAATCTTTTTAGTCATTTCACATCCTCGATAAATAGGGGATACCCTTTTCCTAAATCTTTATCCCAAATATATCCTTTATTTTTGCAAAATGGCAAGGATTTTTTCTTTTTATATTCGGTTCATATGAAAAAATTTTTTTTCGCACTCCTCATATTGGCTTTCCTCGCCGCAGGATCGCTTTATTTTGCCAAACAGCGTATTTTCGCCCCTTCTGAAACCGAAAATTGGACCACTTTCCAGGTGGAAAACGGCTCCTCTGCGGTCAAAATTGGCAAAATTTTAGAAGCAAACGGCCTGATTTCAAACGGCAAACTGTTTTCCTGGTGGTGCAGACTCGAAAAAATCCAGTTGAAAGCAGGCTGGTACGATATTCCGCCCAAGACCAGCATCGCAAGTCTTGCCGAAATTCTTTCCTCGGGAAAGACCGCCACGCGTAAGGTCACGATTCCGGAAGGCCGAGCCTCTTGGGAAATGCCCGCCTACTTCCGAGAAGCCATCCCGGACTTTGATTCTACCCAATGGGAAAACCTCGTCCACGATGCGGAGTTCGCCAAGGAACTCGGGATAAACGCCCACAGCTTGGAAGGCTATCTGCTCCCGGATACATACCCAATAGAATACGGCGCAACCGAAAAGGACATCGCCCGGCAGATGGTAAGAGCCAACCTGAAGCTCAAGTCCGAGATGGAAGCTTTGAACAGCCCCCTCTGGAACGAGCTCGGCGGATGGCACCAGGTACTGACCCTTGCAAGCGTTGTCGAAGAAGAAACGGGCAAGACCGACGAACGCGCAATGATTGCAGGCGTTTTTGTGAATCGCTTGCGCCAAGGAATTTCGCTCGGAGCGGACCCGACGGTCCGCTTTATCTACCGCAACCTGACAGGCCCGATCTACCGAAGCCAGTTGCAAAGCGATAGCCCTTACAACACAAGACGCTTCCGCGGGCTGATGCCGGGCCCGATCTCTAATCCAGGACGCAAGGCAATCGAAGCGACTCTCCACCCAGCAAACACGGATGCGCTTTTCTTTGTCGCCAAAGACGACGGTTCGGGAACGCATTTCTTTGCAAGGACGCTGTCACAGCACAACAAGTTCAAGTCGACCGCCGCTCGGAACCGCGGCGAATAAGCCTTACCAATTCGCGCCGACCTGGAAGAAGTAGTGATACTGCTTCACATGGGTGAAGTCGCTAAAATCTTTTAAGGAAACTAGACGGCTCATACCGACGCGTACGTCCACGCTGCGGTATGCAACCCGGAGCATTGATTCCAAGAGAAGTCTGTCAGCATCGAGTTCCACGGTCGGATTCTCTTCAAAGTCGCGCATATACGCGCCAAAAATCCAGGCGCCAAAGATTCCATTGAGCAAGCCCGCATTTGCACGGATCGCTCCGTAATGATGCGAGCTTTGTTCCGCAAAATTCCAGGCTTCACTCCAAGGGGAAAGTGCCGCGTGCAAGCGAAACCAGTTGCTGATTGCAGGATCCGTCACCTCTGGAAAGACTTCCAGATCTTCGGGATATTCATAACCGTAGCCCGATTTCCGACGCACATTTACAGCCCCCGACGCTCCGATTCCAAGAGCTAGAAAATCAGTCGGAGCAAAAGCCTTTTGCGCATCGAGCGTCGACGAAAAATACAGCGGAGCGCTTCCCGAGCCATCGGAGGTAAGGTTCACCGACCGCAGCCCTAAGTTTCCCTGCAAGCGGTAACCGCGACTGCCAAACCATTCTTCAAAGCCTCCCCGACTGCGAACAAGAGAAACCTGCGGAATCCAGGAATTCACATGTAACGTTCCGAAATCTTCCGAAAGAGACGTTTTGAATTCCGATTCTCCAAGGAGAACGCTCACGACGATGTCCAATGCAGAATCCTTGTAATCCAAGGCTAAAGTCAAATCGTTTTCGCGGACTTCCAGAATGCGAAGTTCCTCGTCGAAATCCGAAAAATATCCTTTGAGCGGTTCCCGCTTGGAAATATTTCCTTGGACGGAAACGCTTCCACGACCGCCGAACATACCGTGAATTCCAAGAGTCGGACGGACCGCGTAAGAATGTTCCCCCACATAGCCGTCCACGGTAAACGCATATTCAAACTGATTCACATAGCGAAAATCCATGCCCGCATAAGCAAGAGGCCCAAAAAGATTGGACCCGAAACCGCCCACTCGGAATTCTAGAATCGGAGTTGTCTTTGCCGAGACTTTGGCGATGCCCACGGAGTCCATATTAATTTGTACAGAATCATAGAAAGGCGATTCAGAAATCCGCTTCAAGAACTTGGCCGGTGCCTGAAGACCTGTATCCGCTTCGTTCCAATACGCAGATACATGCGAATAGGAAGCAGACGGCAAACTTTCAAAAGACGGTTCAATGGTAAAGCGCGGAAGAATGGAATCTTGTGGAGGCGGGCGATCCTTGGCAAATTTGGCAATCGGAGCAAGCTCCCCCATTTTCTTTTCAGCATCCGAGTAACCCAACTGCATCAAGGCAAGCGGCGAATCTTCCGAAACGACATGCGGACGGATGACGACCAAATGCCGAGAGGAATCTTCTTTTTGCAGGCGCACCTGTTCCAGAGCGTTTTCAAAGCCGGCAATAGTCATCACACCGTCGTGCGAAAGGCTCTTTCGCAGCGGATACGCGCTCACGTAAAGGGCAAAAGCGGAATCCTGTGGCACAAAAGTCGGGCAGTTTTCCCCCGAAGTTTCGCGGAACGGAAGCGAAGCCAAGGCCGTTGACGAAAGAAGAGTTCCCTCTTTGCAGGCGAGTGCGGTAAACGGTACCACACTGGAATCCGCTCGCGTTAAAGCCTCTTGAATTTGAAAGCGAAAAAGGGCCCGGCTATAAGCGGCGGAATCCGGATCCAGATCTTTTGCACGAAAATGCGCATAACCATCAGAATCCCCAAAGAACGCATAACGGAAGGCAAGCGACGGTGTTCCCGATTTGGAAATCGGAAGATTCACCAAAGGCTTTTCCGCTGCATTTTTAGAAAGAAGCTGAGAAACAAAAAGCGAGTCTGTGATCAATCTTTGGATGTTGTCCAGTTCAAAGCCTTGACTCCAAAGGGCTCCGATGAATGCGCCCCAAGATGTTCCCACGACAGAATCCACCGGAATGCGGTAATCACGCACCGCATACAAGACGCCGAGCGAATACCAGGGAGAATATGCTCCCCCGCCGAGATAAAGGACCGTTTTTTGTGGAACGGGTTGTTCGTTTGAAACAGACCGTTCGTTTGAAACGAGCTGTTCATTTGAAACGGCAGAATCTTGCGTTGAAACGACAGTTTCGCCTTGCGCAAAAATCAATGCACTTGCAAAAAGGATTGCGGCACATCCGCTTTGGAAAATGCTCATGAGCCGTTCTCCTTTTACCGACTACAGAAAGTGCGATTCATCGACCGCGTAAAGGCGAGCCGCATCCTTCGTAATGCGGTTATCCTTCACCAGTGCGAGCAAGGAATCGTCGAGCGGGAGCATTCCTTCCGAAATAGCGGAACGCATCGCCTGAGGAACCTTGTAATATTCGCCTGCGTGAATGAGCGGTGCAATGTTCGTGTCGTTGTAAAGCACTTCCCACGCCGAAACAAGAGATGTCTGGTCTGCAGAAAGGATAAGCCTTTGCGTGACAATCGCCTTCAAGTTTGCGGCGAGAAGCGTCTGGGCGAGCTTTTTATTTTCCGCGGTTTCTGCGGAAAGCAGATACGTCAAAACGTCCTTGGCACTGCCTGCATTGACCGTGGCGACGACAAGCGCGCCCGATTCTGCGGCTTTGAGCATGGGGACGCAGGATTCCGCTTGCAGATCTCCGAGCCAGAAAAGGTCGGTTCCAGAAAGAACGTTCTGGGCGATTTCATCGACAAGCGATACATGTGCGCGGTTCTTTTTGACAAGGCTCTGACCGGTCTGCATTTTGTATTCCGGCAGAGGATCGAGGAAGCTCGCGCGGAGAACCTTCTTTGTGCATAGTTCCGAAACATAAGCCGAAGCCGTCGTCGTCTTACCGCACGCCATCGGACCTGCAAACAGAACAATTCCCGAACAGGCGCCAAGCAGGCTCGTCACCGAATCCGGAACCTCTAGCGAAGCGAGCATCGGAGCGTCCAAGCCAATCGGATGCAATGTCGCCATCTTGCCGAAAGCTTCACGTGAATAGCGCACGCGCCATTCGATATTTTCCCACGGGCCACCGCGAAAAGCTCCGCTTTCTCCGTCTAGCGGACCTAAAAAGTTTTCCAAATCGCCGAACTCTAATTTTGGAGCATCCGGGATCATGCGCACCTGTCCTGCAATACGCACAGCAGGCACAAGTCCTTCCGCCAAAATCAAATCCGAAGCGCCAATCTGCAACGCATAATTCAAAAACGTATCCAGAGAATTCGCCATGCTCACATCTCCTTTACTTCTTAGGACGGTATGCCGCAAAACGGCGACGGTTCAAAGAACGCTGCCAGGCGTCTTCCCCGCGAATATAACCGGATTCCACCAGGTTCTGCAAGGAATCATCCAAGCTGAGTCCCAAATTCTTGGCAGCCGCAATCGCAGACGGAAGCTGAATCAGTTCCCTGCGACGGATCAAATTCGCAATCGAAAAAGTCACCTTCAACGCTTCTACAGCGAGCACCTGATCCTGATTATCGATCACCGGAATCAAGTGTTGAACAATGACTCCCTTCAGTTCATCGGAAAGAGCTGCGGCGAGCTCATCTTCACGATCCGCAGCCGCACTGAGCAAGCGAGAAAGCAAACCGTAAACATCATTGCCGGCAGCCACAGCAAACACGAGCGCGCCTGCCGAAGATGCCTGCAAAGCAGCCCAAAGTTCATCGACCGTTTCGAGATGGTCAAAAAGAATCACGCCCGCCCCAGCCTGTACGGCATCGTGCAAAGCCGAAACACCGGATTTTGCATGCAAGCCGACTTCCTTCTGCACCGTCATGCCATTCCCATTTGAAAGCAAACGTTCCACCGGCTTTTCTATGGATTCCAACAGGACAAAGCGCTTTTGAGAAAGAGCTTCGCCAAAGGCGCCAATCGTCGTTGAACGCCCACTTCCCGAAGGGCCTGCAATCAACACAAGGCCGTGCGGCAAATCCAAAAAATCGGCACAGAACGGCGGCAGGTAAAGCTTATCGAGCGGGATTGATTCCGCCGAAATCACACGGATGGCAAGCGAAGGAATCGTATCGTTCCACGTGACCGTCAAACGGTTACGGCCTGCACCAGCAAGAGCAAAGGACTTGCTAAAATCCACCCCGACAACCGGTTCGTATCCATCCGCAAAGCCCAGTTTGGCTTCGGAAAGCAGTTTCGAAAGTTGCGAAGCATCAAACGGATTCTCGTTCACGTAATGGACCGAGCCGCAGACTCGCATCGCGATCGGAGCGGTTGCCGAAAGATAAACGTCCGTCGCTTTATAATTTCTGGCAAACGCCAAGATTTCGGCGAGAGAATTTTCATTCGTCAGCTGACTCGGAACAGCAATCGACCCTTCCCCGCTTTCGATTTCAAAGCGGTCCGGCAAAGCCTCTTCCACAGGCTTGTCGTCTGCCATCAGTTCTTCTTCTGCAGAGGCGATGGCGACCGGGGCAATGCGCGTCTGTTCCAAGCCTTCGACCTTTTCAATCTGAACGCTTGTCGCGGTGGATTCCCCATACGGATTATTACCTTCCAAAGCCAAAGGCTTTTCTGCATCCGTCTTCGGAGCTTCTGCAACTGGAGCGGGTTTCGACGTTGGAGCAGGCTTCTGCGCGGGCTTCGGAGTGGCCGCCTTCGGGCGTTCAAATGCAGAAGATGCAGGATTTGCCTGTTCCTGTTTTGTCTGTGCAGCCTTGGCTTCTTCCGCCGCCTTCAGCTTGACTTCCAAATCCTGGACATACTGCGAAACCGCAGCATAGGTCTGCTGATCGAGAATCCCAGCTTCGAGCAAGAGTTCGCCGAGGTCGTGCGACGCATCGATTTTACCCCAATACTCTTGAATCTGCCGTTCCGAAACCAAATTGTTCGAGAACAGGACCTTGGCCATGATTTGGTTTTTTGTCATCATACGAAATCCCTACGGCTAAACCACCAGCTGGCAATCGCAAGGAACACTCCGATATAGCCCAGAGCATACAAGCTATTCCAGAAGATGTAATGAGTCGGAAGCGCAACGTTATGCACCACATAGGCAGAAATATCAAAACGGTAAAGACCCGGGAACACCGCGTGAATCACGCTCGCCACCTTTTCCAAAACCACACCCTGACCGCCTTCGATTTCACCCACACGGCGCACAAAGTTCACCTGTTCCATGAGTTCATTGGAAAGACGTCCAGCCATGTAAATGCCGATTGTGAAAAGAGCTGAAAGCACCGGACTCGAAAAGGTCGAGAAGAGAAGCGCCACGGCAACGACAATCGCCATTTCCCAGAAAATCAAATACACCGCGTTCAGAAGGGAAAGCGTCGGGTTCGAACCGGTCAGTGCAAGGATCACGTAATAGACCACGGTCAGCAAGGCAAGGTGTACCGCAATCACTCCCAAAAGGCCAAGATACTTGCCGACGATAAACACCGCACGGCTAATCGGCTTCGAAAGCAAGGTCAAAACGGTTCGTCCCTGGATTTCCTTCTGTACAAGGCTAATGCCCACAAAGACGGAAATCAAAAGGCCCGAAATCGACATGATGCTGAGAGTCGTAGACTTGATCACATGCGCACGGTCAAAGACAGACCATTCGCCGAGCAAGATGCTAAAAAAGGCAAGCGCAATCGCCAAGAACACGATGTTATAGAGCACCTTGTTTCGAACGGATTCGCGGAAGGTGTTCAACGCGATAATTCCAATATTCTTAATGTTCTGCACGAGCAATCTCCTCGGTCAAAACGTCTTCCAGGCTCGGACGCTGATGTTCCATGCGTTCAATCGGAAGTCCAGACTTGAGACAAAAATCAATGAAGCGGTCGCGGGCTTCTGCATTCTTGCAGACCCATTCGCGCGGCGTCGTTCCCTGCGGTTTCACATCTTGCGGAAGATCCGCATCTGGAATGTCAGCAGCCACGTGAACGTGATATTCCGCAGAAGTATTCAACGTAATGTCATCCACTGTACCTTCGCGAACGATCTTACCGCCCACGACCATCGCCACACGATGACTGATCGTTTCCACATCCGAAAGCAAGTGGCTTGAATAGAATACGGTCACGCCTTCCTTGTTCAAGGAAAGGATCGCTTCACGGACATCCTTACGACCCACCGGGTCAAGTCCGCTCATCGGTTCATCGAGAATCAGGAGTTCCGGCTTAGAAAGAATCGCCTGGGCAATGCCTACGCGCTGCATCATCCCTTTCGAATAGGTGCGCAGCCTGCGGTCGATCCAATCCTTGTCCGCATTCAAAAGCGAAAGCGCCCACGTGATGCGGTCTTCGAGAGGCTTACCATCAAGGCCGCACAAGCGTCCGTAAAAACGCATCAGTTCGCGACCGGTGAGGTAATCGTAAAAGTACGGCTGTTCAGGGGAATATCCTAAGTGCTTGCGACTTTCGACCTTCGAAGGTTCAAAGCCTGCGACGAGAATCTTTCCCGAATCCTTACGGAGAAGCCCTGTGAGCAGTTTGATCGTCGTCGATTTTCCGGCGCCGTTCGGGCCGATAAAACCGTAGATGACACCCTTCGGCACATGGAAGGTCACATCGGTAAGCGCCTTTTTGGGACGCATGAAAAATCCCGAGTGATACGTCTTTTGGAGATTCTCCACTTCAATCATAATTCGTCCTCATTCCCCTTCGCCATCTTCTTCAACGTCTTTCGGTTGAATACGTAATAAAGCACTGCGCCAATCAAATAACAGAGCAGTCCCGCATAGAAGAAATAATTGAGCGAAGAAATCGGAAAACCCGGGAAGATGCGATTCAGCAAAGGATGTCCAAAGAAATACATCAAAACCAAAACGACACCGAGTAAACGTAGCCCATACGTCAAAACAATTTTCTTATCCATAAAAAATCTCCGAGGGGAAGTTCCTTCGGAGAAAAAATACTCTTTTAACAGAAAAAATGTTAACCCTTTACGTGGATTGACGCCGCGAATTCCTGAAGCAGAACCGGGTCCTTCACCTTTTCCCAAAGGGTACCCGTCACAATGATCTGCGCTCCCGCAGCAACGCGAGCGTGAGCGGTTTCCGGTTCACGGATGCCACCGCCTGTAATAATCTTCATCTGCGTCGCTTTTCGCGTGTAGGCGATATGTTCCACCGGCACCGGCAATTCTGCGCCAGAACCCGCCTCTAAATACACGTAGCGCATGCCCATGAGTTCCGCCGCAATCGAATGCACCATCGAAAGCTTTGGTTTATTCGCCGGAATCGGAGAAGTATTGCTGATGTATTCCACCGCAGTCGGTTTTCCGCTATTGATTAGCTCGTAAGCGGTCGGAATCGCTTCCATGCCAAGAGAACGGATGAGGACGCCACCGCGCACCTGTTCATCGATCAGGTAATTCGGATTCCGTCCAGAAACAAGCGTAATGAAAAGGACGGCATCAAAGCCCGGCACAACCTGAGAAGCACCTCCCGGGAAAAGTACCACCGGAAGCGAAACTTCTTTCTTGAGAGCCGCCACCTGGTCCGGCAACTTGAAATTTCCCATGAACGAGCCGCCCACAAGCAAAAGGTCTGCGCCGTTTTCCGCAGCCATGGAGCCCGCTTTCAAGAGAGCTGTATCGTCCGAAGTATCCGGGTCGAGCAACACGGCGAACAAAGCGCCGCGTTTTTCGATTGCCGCATTCAAGGCTGATTCCGTTTTTCCAATTTGAAGCATGTCCGAAATATAGGAAAGAGGGGAATTTTTATTTCTGCTTCTTCCGACGAACGCCCCACTTGTCACGCATTTCTTCCTGAATTTTCTTTTGTTTGTAGCGGACAACGAGCTTGAACTGGACAATATAGACCCCTGCGCCGACCAAACGACCGGTGTGATCCTTATAATTCCAGTTGACAAACACCTTCTTATCCGTCGTCAAGCAGTTCTGATTCGTTCCGAATGCAGGGCTGTTACACGGAATGTTGAACGTTGTGTCCGTCACATACTGCCCCTGATTGTCGAAGTAGCTTACGCTGAAGTTCACAAACACGTCAGCCGGATCGATACTGTCGAGGACCGAAGAGTCGTAATTGCCGTCTGCATCGATCTTTGCGCCGTCAATCAGCTGCGGAACAAAGCGTTCGCCGAGGGAAATCAAATGTCCTAGCGTCCCTTCGTCACGCAAATCGGAAGTACGCGTCTGATTCGAAACGTACGAGATCGACACCGAATTCAGCGTGTTCTCCACATACTTTTCCGGATCGAAGAAGCCCATGTTCACCGATTCCACGATCTTGCCGAGCAAGCCTCCGATGACGACCGGCGAAGCATTTTCCACCGATTCGTTACCGTAGATATCCGAGATCTTCGACTTTTCGCCAGCGACGATCATCAAAGAGTCTCCCGGCACAATGCCATCCGTGGATTCGCGAAGGACCAAGCGAACGCTCTTGCCATCCGAAGCCCAAAGAATCGTCACCGGATTCAGGTCAATCGTATCCTTGCCATGGATGTAAGCAAAGAAGTCCTTACCCGTCAGAGAGGAATAGTCCACTTCTTCCGAGAAGGTCACCATCAACGTATCGCGCTTCGACTCTTCGCCGTAATGGAGAGTGGCCGATGCAATGACAGGCGCCATTTTGTCTTCGATCGAAATCGTCTGGGAATTCACAAAGGAATTGCCGAAGATGTCATAGTACGTGTAAAGCGTTGCGGCCGGAATTTCCGAGCTAATGCTCGTAAGGTTCGAAGCCACGTTCACATTGCTCTTCACAATCCAGCCGACACTCTTGCCGTCCGCGCTCAAGATTAAATCTCTCGGCTGAGCCTGGAGTTCAATCAAAAGCCCACGAGAGCTGTACCACGGGAACGAGAAGTAGAAGCTTTCGAGATCTTCCGCGGTCACCTTCGAAGAGAACTGGACCGAGATCGAATCGAGAGCGCCGTCTCCATCCGTATCGTAGTACTGCACCGAAGTAGCTGCTGGATAACGATTCGTCACCGTCACCGGAACCTGACGGTCGTATTCCGCTGTTGCAATAAACGAAAGATTGTGGAAAGTCGCCGCCGGAGCCAGGGTCACATAGTCTGTGCTACCGTTCAGTCCAAGCGAATCTCCCACGAGAATGATCATGTTCTTCGTCGGCAGGTAAACGCTGACTTCGTCGAGATCAAAGCCCAAGCCGTTCAACCAGACGATCATCTCCGGATTATTCAAATCCGCCGGAATGATGTCGATGTTGAATTCGACGAAAAGCGAGTCTCGGCCATTCTGGTTGCGGATTGCATAAGCCTGCTTGATCACGTGAGAGCCGAGCTGCAAAAGTTCAGAATCACGGCGGTAATTGGAACCCGTTTCGCTCGTATAGGTTACAATGACACGCGCATCTTCCGGGAACTTTTCCGATTCCAGAGAAAGGCCTTCAGCGCTTGCGTAGATTCTCGATCCCGAAACCGTAATCGCACTGCTGACTTCAAGGGTGTCCCCATCCACGACGATTGCAAGCCCCGTGACCGACATGCCATCAGGAATCGTATCTGCAAGAATCACTTCGAGCGAATCCAAGAAACCGTCATCGTCCGAATCCTGGATATATGCGGTTTCCGCCTTCGGAATCGGATCGTAGAAGTTAATGCCGTCAAAGATGATCAAGTGACCGTCTTTATCCGTAAAGTAGATGCTGCCGACAGAAACGACCGTATCTGCCGTCACCCAAATCATAATGTCCGAATCGGAGACCGAGACAGCGATATTCGCATTCGGATTGCTCGGATTCGTCGGATCCACAAAGAGGAGGCCATCCGAGCCGGACACGAAAATCGAATCCGCATCTTCGAAATATTCCTTGATCTTGCCGGCATCAAGCGTAATCTGGATAACGTCACCCACGTTCACGTTTTCACGACCCGTTGCCGAAGTCGTATCGGAACCGTAGCTCGGAAGCAGAGTCGAAGAGGCCGTCGAATCCGTCACATAGGTATTGCCGTTGATGACGACCGTATTCAATCCCGAAGAAGAATCCGAAGAAATCGGAATGAGCTTCGAGCCTTCCGTCACCAAGGTATCGCCCTTATCGCGCTTATCGTTGGTCGGATAGACGTCGGAACCGTCCTGCGTTTCCGTATTTTCATCACCAAAGCCCTCATAGAAAGTCGAATCGTTCACCCAAGGCGGAACCCAATCGTCCCCAGTGCCCGAGGCACTCGAACTCGAACTGCCCGGCACATCGTCATCGCCCGTGCCAGTGCCACTGCTCGAAGACTTTGGATCGTCGCCCGTGCCAGTACCGCTGCTCGATGAATTCGGATTGTCGCCCGTGCCAGTACCGCTGCTCGATGAATTCGGATTGTCGCCCGTGCCAGTACCGCTGCTCGATGAATTCGGATCGTCGCCTGTGCCAGTGCCGCTGCTCGATGAATACGATGTACCACTTGAACTGGAATTCGTATTAGAGCCGCCCGAAGAACTGCTAGAATTTTCCTTCGAACTCGAAGAAACCGCAGAGCTCGAAGACTCGTGATAAACCGGCGCACTCGAAGAGGAGTGAGAATTCGAAGAAAGAATCGTTCCGCCGCTCGTATTTGCGGAAGTACGGTTTGAACCTGCACCTGCAATCGGTGCAAGATCATCCAAGTAGTTGTCGATCCACTGCACGTGAATCAAAATGTTGTTATTGATCAGCTTATTCGGATTGGACGTGTAGTCGAGAAAAATCAAATGACCCGAGTTGGAAGCCACAAAGATATGTCCCTTGTGGTCCGCCGTGCCCTGGTCCAAAAGCCAACGGATTTCATTCGAACCGCGAATTGCATAACCGCTCGTTTCAGCGCTGTTCGTCGAATAGCTACCCGTCATCAAACTATCGGGGAACACATATTTACGCAGGTCCACATCCGCAATGACTTTTTTCGTCGTTGGATCGATCTGCACAATATGGGAGTCGCCGAACAAAAGAATCGTATTCGAATATTCGTCAAAGCTTGCACCATGAGCCCCCTTCAACGAGTCGATCAAAGTCTTGGTTTTTAATCCTGTAATGTACTTAGCCGGGCATGGATTCGCATTGATAGCGCAAACCGTATCCACGATCATACCGAACTGAGCGTTATTAGAAGAATACTTGGAAATGGTACCGAGGTTACTCGAACGCGTATAGAACGCCTGACCGGTCTGATCCCACAGGATCGTCGTGATATTCGAAATATCCCCAGAAACCTTCACCTGGCGAATCTTTTCCAAACGACCGTTTGTCGCCGAATCAATTGCATACGTCACCAGGTTACCCGGAATACCCGCAGACCAAAGGACGGAATTATCCGGATTCACCATCAAGTGATAAGTCGAAGCACCGACGCCCGATTTGACCGTCTTTGTCACGCAAACGGATGTAAGCGTATCCGAAGCATCCATGTCCACTTTATAGACCGCATTGTTGCCCTGACCCGCCACAAGCAAGTCTCCATCCGGATGGTGTACAATCCCGTCGGCACCCGGAGTGCGGCAAAGGAGCTTCTTGTTCGAAAGCTTCAAGTAGCCGTTACCATCATAGTAATAGTCGAGCGACTTTGCACTCAGCTGTGCGCTGTAACGGGTGTAATAAACCGTTTCCGTTGTACTTGCCGACGGATACAGGTCACCCACCTGCTGAATCCAAATACCCGTTGCCGGATTATATGGAGTATTGACAGTCACGGAATCCGAACTGTCGGCAAATGCGATCGCCGTTGCGACTAAAAGCCACCCTAAGGCAATGAATTTTTTCCCGATCAACATAAACAATTCCTCCTATCAATCATCCAAAGCAAGCCCATTCTTTCCACCATGGACACCCCATTTGAAAATTTTATCATAAGTGTAGGAATTTTTGTTTCCGTACACCTTCAAATGGAACTGAGCCAGATAAACGCCCACGCCCGCTTTACGTCCTGAATTCGCACGTAAATTCCAGCGCAAGTAAAGTCTTTTCGCATTTTCAAAGCAGTTTCCGCCAAAATCCTCGTCGCTGCAAAGAATCTTATTATTCGCACTTGCCACAAAGGATCCGGTGTTCGTATAAATTTCCATCGACCAGTGCAAACCGATCTTGTCCAAATCCAGTTCACCTTCCGAAGAATCGGCAAAGATCGTCGAGAACGCGACGTCAAGCATCACGCCCAAAGACTTGCCCATTTCCGATTTAGTCGAAGTTCCTTCCGGGAAGAAACGTTCGGTAAATTCTGGGCCGTCATCTGCCAAAGCGACACGGTCAAGACCCACCATCGAAGCCGTTTCCATCACCACGCGCGGATCGCCTTCAATCGTCACGGTCTTCGAAGTTTCGCTGACTGCATTACCGCTCTTATCCGAAAAGGATGCGGACGGATGGATGAAGAGGGAGTCGTTCGGATTTGCACGGTTCAAGAGGTCGTCATTTTCGCCGAGCAACAGCGAAACTTCCGAGCTGTCTTCGTTCCAGATTGCATAAGAGAAGTCGAAGTACACGGAATCACCGTCCACGACAAAGCCGATAAAGTTCGGATTGCGGATCGCGTTCACATCGATTGATTCCGAGAAGGTTATTACCAAGCGGTCCGGACGTTTTTCGTTACTCGATTCCGGATTGAGGAAAGTGGAGGTGATTACCGGAGCCATACGATCATTCATATTCAGATACTGGATCGTCGAGCTGGAATCTCCATTGACGACGGTAATGTTTTCCATTGCGGAATAGCCGTACGCATTCGGATCGTCAATCGATGTGAGGTTCGGCATTACCATCGCCTGTTCCTTTTCCGAAAGCTTGTATGAAATAATTTTGCCGT
Organism: Hallerella sp.; assembly: GCF_022776125.1. Lineage (NCBI taxonomy): Bacteria > Pseudomonadati > Fibrobacterota > Fibrobacteria > Fibrobacterales > Fibrobacteraceae > Hallerella > Hallerella sp. Next base: position 34,124 of record NZ_JALFIA010000079.1, read on the forward strand.
CTTCGGAAAGGGTCAAATCTTCCGGATCCGGAGTGATGATCATTTCATTTTTTGCGGAATCGAGCCAGAAGAATTGGAAGTTCAAATTGGCGAGTTCTTCTTGCGTAATCGGGCTGTCTACGCCGATCGTCACGGAATCCATTTTGCCGTCGCCGTCCGAATCAAAGAAACCGTTGTTTTCATTGGACAGATACACATGGCCCGCATTCGTCACTTCCGCAGGCAAGTTGTAAGTCGCTACATTACCGTCTGCAGCCACAAGGCCCAAGTCGCCAAGTCCGACGACCACCGAAAGCGAATCCCCGACTTCTACAGTGCCCGGATCCGTTGTAAAAATCCAACGGGAGCCGTCCTTCGAAATCGCCTTCACGGTCACTTTTTCGCCGTTCGCAAGTTGCAGAACAGAGCCTTCTGTAAACGACGTGTCCAAATCCTTGTTGAAGTCGATGACGAGGGTGTCCTGAGCCTCGCCCTGACCCTTGATGAGAGTCACTCCCTGAATGGCAGGGCCGATACGGTCCAGAAGAACCGTGCTGAGTTCTGCCGCAGAACCGCTCTCTTCCGACGTCACATACACGATCAATTCACCCGTCGCGGAATCCTTGGCAAGGGATGTCTTCACGTCTAAAAGTTCGAGCACCGTCCCTTCGGCATTCACATTGTAATCGCCCGAATACTGTGTGCGCTTGCTGCCGTTCGGCCAGGTGGTAAAGAAGCTGTCGAGAGAAACCGTCTGCGTTTTACCAGAAAGATAAGCGATGATACTATCGCCCACACCGTCACCGTTTGCATCGTAAATAAAGGCGCTGTCGAGGGACGGCAAATCCGAATACTCAAAGGCGAGCGAACCGGGGAAGGTTTCGTTCACAAAATACGAGGAATCCGACGGGTTCACCAAACCGCTCGCCGTAAATTCCCCACCCGAAACCGCAGAGACCGCATGAATCTGGAAAGCGCCAACGCCCTTTTGCAAAATGACCTGATCCGTCGTATCCCCCGCCAAGGTCGTAAACACGAGATTTTCGGAGCCACGCTTGGGATTCAGCGCAAAAGAACGCTTGTGGATCGTCGTATCCGTCAAACCGGAATCCGGACCGACTGGAATCACCGAACGCACAAAGACCGTCAAAGACGAATCCACCGGCAGATTGAAAACCGATTTTTCATCGACCACAACCGTATCGCCCTTCGCATTCATATAGGAAAATTCAAGATATGGCACGTAGAACGTGTAATAGCGGAAAATCACCGGTTCCGCATTGGGATCGACCGCCATTCCAAGCGGAATATGCGTCGCCGGGAACTGCGAAGAAGCCTTCACATAGACAAATCCCTTGACCGTATCGGCGGTCACCGAAGCCGTCGGATGCGAAAGGGAATCCGTTGTCGAACAGGTCGTTTTTCCCGTCGAATAATCCTTTGTACAAGGATTCAAAAGAAGCGTGTCGTTCGGCGCATAAACCAAAAAGCTTGCGCCTTTAATCGCACTCTCCGAATTCCAGGTGTCCACACCGTCCGGAACGGTCCACAAATAGGAAATCGGAGACGTATAAATGGAATAATAACGGCAAGCGCCTTTAACCGGGCATTCTACAGCAGAAAAAACCATCGCAGCCGAAAAAGCAACGACACAAAAAATCCTTACGGATACAAAATTCAAGAACCAACGAAACATATTAGATTCTCACAAAGCAACGCCCGAAAGGTTTCTTTCTTATTATAAAGATAAACCAAATATTTAGGAATGTACTCAGATATTTACAATGTAAGATTTTTGCAACCGCCAAAAATCTCATTCCGGCAAAAGATTCTCCACGATGGAATCCATCAAAAGCCAGCCATCTCCGACGAGAAATACGCGAGAGCCGCTCTTTTTGAGGTATCCCTGGTCCACAAAACGCTGGATTTTTTCGTCAGGAATTTTCGTAAGTTCTTCTCTTTCAAGGGATTGCAAATCCAGACCTTCTCGGGTGCGCAACGAAAGCCAAATTTTTTCGTCCACGCGTTCCTTTTTTCCGAGCAAATCGACTTCCATTTGAGCTTCGGGACAGCCCGCTTCCACCCAGCGCTTCCAAGCGAGATATCTTCCCGGTGTCGCCATGCGTTTATCGCCGATAAATCCATGAGCGCCCGGTCCAAGGCCCAAATATTCGCCCCGCAGCCAATAATTGCGATTATGCAAGCTTTCTTCGCCTTTTCTCGCAAAATTCGAGACTTCGTAGCGCTCAATCCCATGTTCTTTGAGAATGTTTACGCCGCTTTGGTACATCGCCGGGTAAAGATCTTCGTCGAGGGCGATTTCCCCCTTTTCAAAGCGCCTGCCAAGAACCGTATGCGAATTCAGCGTGAGACCGTAAAAGCTCACATGTCCAATGCCCGATTCCGCAAGTTCCGTCACATCTTTTTCAAAACGTTCGAGCGTCTGGCCCGGAAGCCAAAACATAAGGTCCGCAGTCGCATGAAGCCCGTTTTTTTGCGTAAAACGCAAAATTCTCGAAAGCGCATCCCGGCTCTCCGCCGCTGAGCCCTTGCGCCCAATCGCCTGTAAAAGCGCATCGTCAAAGGTCTGGATTCCAAGGCTAAAACGCGTCACCCCGATCCGATAAGCCTCTTCCAAAAAGGCATCTGAAGAGGATTCCGGGTTACATTCGATATCGACTTCGCGCATTTCCTTCAAATGAATTCCAAGGTTTTCAAGACCTTGCACCAAACGCGACAATTCTTCGACCGGAAGCGCGGACGGAGTTCCTCCACCCAAATAGACAGTCGAAATTTCTTTCGCAAAATTCGCATTTTCGTCCAAACGAATTGCCGCTTCCCGCAACAGCAAATCCACATACTCGCGAAAGAGGCGTGCAGAACTCGCGACCGTTGCAAAATCGCAATAGCCACAAATTTTTGCACAAAAAGGGACGTGAATATAAAGTCCGTTCATCCAAAGCGAATATATATTAACCACGTGAGTGTTCCATCAAAATTCAAAGCCTTGTTAAAAAAAAGGATGCCTTCCATCCTGTTTTTTCTGCTGTCGTCGGTCGTTCTCGCTCTTGTTTCCGCTCTTCTATTTGGGCCTTCCTATAAGGAAATTTTCCTTGCCTTGATGCTGTGGAGCCTCCCCTTATTTTTGCACTAAAGGCTCTTATGGCAATCATCAGTACAAGACTTCAAAAGAGAAAAATCAAATCCATCGCCTTTTACATAGGCTGTTGGACTTTTTTCAGTTTGCTGTTTTGCTATTTCCATTTTTACGGCACTCCTCAGGCGCTTGATCCGATCCTTTTCATGAATGCGCTCCAGTTCTCGATTCTGACGGGGCTTTCGCACGGTGTTTACGACGTGATTGTTCTTCACGACGATCAGGACCCCCGTCCGATTATCGGAGCCTTCCTCATTCGTCTCTGGTATTTTATCGCCGTCGTCTTTATCGATATCACGCTTTGCATTCTGGTACAGAACTGGTACAAGGATGGATTTTTTATCGATGAGCAAGGAATAGAATCAATCCGCGACGCTTTCCAACTGCCATTTGTCCAGTCCTTCGCCATCTACGGCGTGCTCTGCGGATTCTTTATCACGTTCATCCGTTCCGTGAACAAGAAGTTCGGTCTCAACGTATTTCTCAACGCGGTCCTCGGCAAGACCCAGAATCCGACCGAAGTCGAACTCGTCTTTATGTTCGTGGATCTTAGCCAATCGACACACCTCGCCGAACAGATGGGACACATCAAATACAGCCGATTCCTCAAAGAATACTACCGACTGCTGTCGAACTGCTGCGAAGAAAACGGCGGCGACATCTACCAGATCGCAGGCGATGGCGTCTACCTGACCTGGCCGCTTTCCGCCTGCCGTAAAAATCCCCGTCCTATACTTTGCTTTGGCGACTTAAAGCGTTGTTTCTTCCGCACACGTCGCCGCTTCCGCGCGGAATTCGGTGCCTACCCCACTTTCAAGGCCGCAGCCCACTGGGGAAAGGTCACCATGACCGAAGTCGGCAACTTCCGCAGTGAAATGGCTTACCACGGCGACGCCATCAACACGACATCCCGCCTGCAGGATCTTTGCAGAATGCTCGGTGAAGAATTCCTGATTTCCAAAGAACTTTTAGAAGCCTTGCCGAACGTGGGCCGTTACCATCCGCTGCCCAAGGGAACTTTTGAACTCAAAGGCAAGAGCCATGAAACGGTCGTGTACGCCTTAAAGTTCATGCATCCCGACGTTCACGAAGAAAACAGGTCGGACGAGGAATAAAAATTCATTTTTTTTCATTTTCCCTCTTTTCTGCCCTTGACACTCCGATTTTTTATAGTTATTATTGGCGTGTCCTCGCGGGAATAGCTCAGTTGGTAGAGCACGACCTTGCCAAGGTCGGGGTCGAGGGTCCGAGTCCCTTTTCCCGCTCTAAAACAAAAAGACGCTGCAAAGCGTCTTTTTTTATGCTAAAAGGGACGAGGAACCGAGAAGAGAGGCCGAACGGACGCGGACTGAGCGTAGCGAAACATGGACGCGGACGGGACTCGACGCCCTGTGTCGAGCCCTTGCGGTGAGCGAGGAGCGCGCTCTTGCGCGAGACTCCGAGCGAATCACTCCCTTTTCCCGCTCTAAAACAAAAAGACGCTGCAAAGCGTCTTTTTTTATGCTAAAAGGGACGAGGACCCGAGAAGAGGGGACGACCGGATGCGGAACTTGTTTGTGAATGTATAAAGGAATTTTTCAGTGAGAACATTATGGCAAGACGCGAATGCAACAAAGCCATATCAATCTTGTTCGCAACCCGTTTTGTGAAAATGCGAGAAAGGACGATCTCCCGACCAACTGAAATTTTCTAGACCCATAGAATAGCGAGCTTTTCGCAATCAGCGAGAAAGGGCGCCATTTCTAAGAAGAAATTTTCCCTTTGAAAAAGCCTTCTCCCTTGTGAAAAAACGCATCTTCATATATTGAATAATTCAAAGCCACATTTTATATTGCAGATACTCGCCATAAAAATCGTATTCGCACCTTGAAACAAATTGTTCCAAGAAATACTTTTCAGAAATTCCAAGCTTCAAATGCCAATATAAAGGATTCTTCATACAAAAAGAACAGAATTCTCCAGTATTCAGCAGCCTCGAACGTAGCTGCCGCTTCCATCGCGCATTCTCTAAATTCTATTTTCCATTTCCGATTTTTCCTCCCTCTTTCTTATTTTTCAAAAAAATTTAATTTTGCCGAAACAAAAGGACTCCCATGCCTACCAGCCCTGACTTTCGGAACTTCATCCTCAATCAGCTTTCATCGCTAGACAAAATTTCGTCCAAGCAGATGATGGGCGAATACATTATTTATTTTCGCGGGAAAATAGCGGCCTATCTATGCGATAATCGATTGCTTGTGAAGCCGGTGCCATCGGCCTTGGCGTTTGTGAAAAATCCTGAATTCGCTTCGCCTTATCCGGGAGCAAAAGAGATGCTTCTCATCGAAGATATCGATTCGGCAACGTATCTAACCGATTTATTTCTAGCGATATTTAACGAACTTCCGTTTCCCAAAAAGACATCGAAAAAATAGGCACTCGGATTTCCGCCATTTACAAGACGGTGATGCGTTACTCCATTTCGTCCCAAAGCCGATTCAAGACCAGCATTAAAATAAAGAAATAGGGATTAGTGATCTCCGAAAAATCAGAAGCGAGGAGTGAAAAAGTGGTCAGACAAACAATTCGGACTCATCACTAACAACTGAAAACTAACCGCTATAATTCCTTGCGCAATCCGTTTTTAAAACGAAAGCAACAATGTCGCACCAGGGCCTTCCGGTCTAAATTCCGGGAAAATCGCCAAATGACGCGCAGCCGATGTTTCCGCCAGCGAACTCGAAGTGGAACGGTAAATCCGCATGACATCCAAAACCGAAATGACGCGGTTCAAAATCAGCGCCCCGATGGAAACCTGAAAAGCGATTCGGGAAATCCGATAGTTGCGCAAGATATCCCGGTAATGCGACATCCGGCGAGAGGTTTCCGGATTGTCGCTGGATCCCCAATTCCAGGTGTGCGCTTCGTCAAAAGGATAATCCTTGTCAATGGCGTAGCCGCTGCGAATCATCGCCTGGTTGTAATCTTCGTCCGAATCCGGATTGGCATTTTCCCCATCGACCCCCCCACGACTCCGGTAATCGCCGAGCAGATTCAAAAAGCTTTCGCTTGATGGCGGATTGGAAATTCCCGCATAACGGGACGCATACGAACGAGCGCTGGCAATTTGCCGTTCCCCAAAGAAATAGCTGCCAAAAGTGGCGACCCACAATGCGACATCCGTCCAAACATAAGCTTTTACAAATGTTTCCTCGCCCAAATAATGCTGTCCCATTCCCGGAAGCAAAAGCGAAGCACCAATAGCCAGCGGCAAACTTTTTTGCGAATTTCTGCTGATCGATTCATCCACCGAAATCACTACAGGCTGCGCAGAAATTTCGGCGACGCAAAGAAAGAGAACAAAGGCAGCGAGCAATTTTTTCATGGTCTAGAAATTGAAATAGACATTCAACATCGAACGGGAATCCGACGGAACAAATCCGCCTTCAAAATGCAACCGGTCAAACCAGGAAAGCTCTTCTTCGTAAAGGACTTTGTTATGCGCATGAGCGGACCAGGCGGCATCTAAAGCGGAAACAATGTGGTTCAAAATCAACCCGCCAAAGAACCAGGCCTGCATATCGGCATAATCATTCGCCTTGCTTCGCATGCTGCGGTAGGTTTTCCAGTTGGCGGATTCACCGAGCGGAACAACTTCCGAATCGCGATCGCCCAGATTCAGTGCAGATACGGGAGTTTCATTTTCCACATCATCCCAACCCAAAACATAAGCCGAACCGGCAATTGTAGAATAGAACGAACCCGAATTATACAGGCTGAACGAACCGTTCAGATGATTGACGTGATTGTTGTCCTTCGTCATTTCGGTAGAAGCGTCTCCCGTATAGCAGCCATTCGTCGAAGCGTCCCCATAAATCGACTTGCAATAGGATTCCCGGCTAGAAAGATAACGCTCCACAAATTTGCTTTCTTCATCGGAATCATCCAGCCCGTTGCGCAAGTCGTGCATTTTCGATTCATATTGGTGAGCCGAAAAATGCTTTTTCGCAAAATTCTTGTAGCGGTCCGTCTGCTTGTCATACTTGTAAACGGAATAGTAATACCAGCTTCCCCACAAAGCGCCTTCCAAAGCCAGATATACGGCTCCGCGGACATAATTAAACGTCGAACCGCCCACATAGAGCTGTCCCGCTCCCGGAACGACCAGCGACATGAAGAGAGCCTTTCGCGGACTCTTGTATTTGCCTTTCATTTCATCGATGCTGTAAACCTTGGAAACCTTCGTGGGGCCGAGAATGTCCCGACGGGAAATGGAGGACGAACTAGCGACGAGCACGGAAGAAGAACTGGACGCCGCTGACGAAGAAGAAAGCGATGAGGAACTGGATATGGTGTCCGCCAAAGCCGACAACGCCGAATCCGAAACGGCAGAATCCGCCGAAGCAACCGCTGCGGAATCCGGCGGCAACGAATCCGCTACCGCAGACGAAAGATATCCAGACGAGGAACTTTCCACCGCAGAAGAATCCAAAGCCAAACTCGAAGAACTCATCAGGCTGCTGCTAGACGCCACCACCGAGGATGAACTCGTTTCTTGCGATGAACTGCTCGGCAACGTCGCCGAAGAGGACGCAGCTAAACTGGAACTGCTTTCTGCGGCAGCGGAACTCATCGCAGACGAAGAAGAAACAAGAGCTTCCGAAGAAGAACTCGGCTCTGCACTAGAGCTGCTTTCCTCGACCGCGGAGCTCACCGCCACCGAAGAGGAACTCAACGAGTCCGCTTTTTTTGTTTCCTCGTCAAATTCAGCAAACAAGTCCCGCACCTGCGCAAACGCGGCGGAAGAAAAAACTAAAAAACTGATAGCCATCACGATAAATCGCATGGAACAGAATTTACAAAAAAGCAATCGGGAAGATATTCAAGGCAAATGGAAAATGCCGTTTCCGCGGAAATCTGCCCTGCATTTTATCACCGCCTTTGCTCGTTTTTTATCACAACTATTTTAGAAATCATCCCATCATTGTCGCTAATTTCGGGAATTATATACAATCTTCCTCCAAATCCCCTCAAATAAAATTTTTTTCAAAACCTGAACTTTCTTTCACATGGTGAACTCCTTTTCAAACGGGGCATTTTCTTTCGCAAGGGGAATTCGGTTATCAGTTATCAGGATTCAGTTCCAACCGGTCCCTGCCCTTCGGCAGGCTCAGGGACCGCCGGTTGGTGTGCTTCGACGGACTCAGCAACCGGTTGTTGAACCACGGTTGATGAGCTGTCGAACCATGGTTGGTGACTAGTTGAAAGTTGGGAGGATTACATATCATTCCCCATTCTTTTATTGCATCGCCCGTTTTTTTCCTTGCCCTTTTCTAAATTTCATCGTATGAAAATTTTTGTTACCGGAGTGGCAGGACAGCTCGGCCACGATGTCATGAACGAGCTCGCCAAAAGAAATCACGAAGGCGTCGGCAGCGATATCGCTTCCGTTTATAGCGGTGTACAAGACGACAGTTATGTGACCAAAGCGACCTATATTCCTTTGGACATTACCGACAAAGAAACTGTTGAAAAAGTTTTGGGGCAAGTCCGTCCCGATGCGGTCATTCATTGTGCGGCATGGACCGCGGTTGATTTAGCCGAAGACCTAGACAAGCAGGAAAAAGTCCGCGCCATCAATGCAAAAGGCACCGAAAACATCGCCCGGATGTGCAAGCAGCTGGACTGCAAAATGATTTACATCAGCACCGACTACGTATTCGACGGACAAGGTACTACGCCTTGGGAGCCCGATTGCAAAGATTACAAACCTCTAAACATTTATGGGCAAACCAAATTAGAAGGGGAACTCGCCGTCGCTTTGAATCTGGATAAATACTTTATCGTTCGCATCGCCTGGGTTTTTGGCAAAAACGGCAAGAACTTTATCAAAACGATGTTGAACGTAGGAAAATCCCACGACACTGTCCGCGTAGTCCACGACCAAATCGGAACGCCTACTTACACTTACGATCTGGCACGCCTGCTGATAGACATGATAGAATCCGACAAATACGGCTATTACCATGCGACCAACGAAGGCGGCTACATCAGCTGGTATGATTTTACGCGAGAAATCTATCGACAGGCGGGATTGAAGACCAGCGTCATTCCCGTGACCACGGCGGAATACGGCATTTCCAAAGCCAAGCGCCCCTTCAACAGTCGCCTAGACAAATCCAAGCTTGTCAAAAACGGATTTAAACCGCTCCCGACATGGCAAGACGCCCTGAAAAGGTATCTCCAAGAAATTCAGGAATAAGCGGTCGAATGCTTACGCTTGCTGCGCTTCATGCAGCAAGTAGGCATTTACAAAAGCTTTGATTTTCCCGTCAAGAACGCCCGTCGTATCGGACGTTTCTTCGTTTGTACGCAAATCCTTGACCAGCTGATACGGCTGCAAAACATAGCTACGAATTTGCGAGCCCCATTCCACTTTTTTCTTCTCGGCAAGGCGGGCATCGCGCTTCGCTTCTTCTTCTTGGCGGTAATGTTCCGCAACCATTGTCGTCAGCATTTTCAAAGCCGTAGCTCGGTTCTGAATCTGCGAACGCTCCGTCTGGCAACTGGCGACAATCCCAGTCGGAATATGCGTCATACGGACGGCGGAATCGGTTTTGTTGATATACTGGCCGCCCGCCCCCGAAGAGCGATAGACATCGACTCGAATGTCCGCGGGGTTGATTTCAAATTGCACTTCGTCGTGTTCCGGATACAGATAGACAGCGCAAAAACTGGTGTGCCGCCGCGCATTCGCATCGAAAGGACTGATGCGCACCAGACGATGCACGCCGATTTCCGAGCGGAGAAGTCCATAAGCATATTCATCTTTGACTTCGATGGTCGCACTGTTGATTCCCGCCTCTTCACCTTCCTGAACATCGATGACTTTAAAGTCCATGCCTTCCCGTTCCAAAAAGCGCTTATACATACGAAGCAGCATTTCCGCCCAATCGTGAGCTTCTGTTCCACCGGCTCCCGGATGAATGGTCAGCACAGCGGCGCAAGCATCATCGGGCCCGGAAAGCATCCGGCGAAATTCCATTTCATCGACCCGATGGAGAAGGGTTTTGAATTCTTCTTCCACATTGTCGAAAAGTTCCTGCGAATCCGGTTCGGATTTTGCCATTTCATAAAGTTCGGACAAGTCGTTACAAGTCGAAGAAACTTCATTCCAATCGGCGATGACTTTTTTGAGCGACGTGATTTTTTTCAGGAGGGCCTGGGCCTTATCCTGATCGTTCCAGAGTTCCGGATTTCCGGACTCCTTTTCAAGGACGGAGAGTTCTACTTCTTTAGACTCGAGGTCAAAGATACCCCCGAAGTTTGTCAATTCGGGAGCGGAGCTCTGTAAGCCCTACATGGGAAGTTGTAGCCATTACTTGGAGCCTCCAATCGCATTTTCCGGTGTGTAGTCCTTGTTCAGATACTGCACTTTATACTTGGCGGCCAGCTCGTCGAGATAGGCTTTCACTTTCAGCTGGCGTTCCTGTTCCGCCTGCACGCGAAGGATGTATTCAATCTGCACCTTGTAATTTTCAAACTTGCCGTCGTTCTTTTCGGTAAGCATAAAAATCTGGAGGCCTTCAGTAGTGGAGAAAACGTCCGAGATGTCGCCGACGTTCAGATTGCCAATCGCCTTGGCAAAATCGGCCCCCTTGGACTTGGCGATGAATTTATTCATCACGCCGCCGGTTTTACGAGCGTCCGCATCGTCGCTGTATTGAGCGGCAAGGGTCGCAAAACTCGCTTTGCCCAAACGGACTTGAGCGGCAAGGCCTTTCAAAAGTTCCTTTTTATCGGCAACCGCCTGCTTGGATTCCCCCTTTTTGCTTTTCAAAAGAATCCGGGCTCCGCTAATCGTATCGTTCAGAGGAACCTTGGACTTGTTGAGTTCCCAATAAGCGGCAATCTGTTTGTCAGTCGGATCCTTGGGATACGGCACTTTCTGTTCCAGGATGATGTCGCTCTGCAACTGCTGTTCGATGCGTTCATTGAACTGCTTTTCGCTGATGTTGTTTTTCTTGAGTTCGTTCTTAAAAACTTCGGTGCTGGGATATTGCGATTTGAAAAGAGCCGCCACGCTGTCAATCCGAGCCTTGGGAACCTTGATATTCAAAGCCTTCGCTTCCAATTTGACCAGTTCCTGGCCGACCAGATTGTCGATAACCGCCCAGCGAACCTGCTTCATCGCTTCGGGTGGCACTTGACGTCCACGCGCCTGAGCCTTTGCCAACGCATCGGAGAGACTATCGATCCGAGCCCGGGAAATACCGGTTTTTCCGACACGAATAACATCCAAATTGCTTCCACTCATCAGCTGGGCGGAAGCCAGCGTCGAGCAAATCATCACAGGGAGAATGGATTTTTTAACAAGATTCAAAAAGCGCATAGATAGCCTTGGTTAATTTTTCTGACGGGGAAAATATAGAAAATTTACAGTGGAGATATCACTCGTCCGAAGGTTTCTTGTTCTTGAAAGCCGACAGGACATCCGGAACCAGATCCGCAATTTTGGAAACCATGTCATTTTCCCGCGAAACCGGCATGATGCGAACATCGTCGCCCGCAATCACGACAAAAGCGAGCGGATGGATAGAGAGTCCGCCGCCGGAAGCCGCCACATTTTCCTTTTTTCCGCCGAGTCCAAAGCCCATCGAAACACGGTTTACCGGAATAAGGGTAACGGCTCCCGCCTGAATGGGTTTGCCGATGACGGTTTCCGCCTGGGAAACCATACGGAGCTTTTCAAGAATTGTTTCTGCAAAAGTATCGATTTGTGACATATAGTCCCAATATAATTATTTCGGAGAATCGTAAACGCTCTGCGCCGCCTTTTGAAAATGATTTCGCAGGTTTTCTGCGGAAAGGGCGCCCCAAACGCAAACTACCCGACCGTCCGGAAGACGAAGGGCTGCTCCCCGGGTTTCCGCCCCAGCATTAAAAAAGACAGTGTCCGCGGAAAGGGCGACATTCCGATGCAACTTGCGGCTGTTTGCCACCCACACCTGCCAAGCGTCCTGCGGGACAGAGCCCCAACTCCGAGCCGCATTCCAAAAAACGTCATCGCCCCTATAGCCCAAAATCAACATCGGAAATTCCGATTCGACGCCCAAAAAATCCCGCATCTGGATAGAAGTCTGTCCAATCGCCCGATTCGAAATCGGCAAACTCAAAAATTCCTGTGGAAGGCCAGCGCGATAATTCGGAAATCCTTGCACAAAGCGTTCCAACTCGCTCCGTTCATAATTGCGCAGAAGCCCGTAGCGGAAAACAAAGAGCCGCCGACCGCCACGCATAGCGATTTCCCGGAAATTCCCTTCGACGACAGGGAAAGATTCCTGCACAAGCCCGCTATTCAAAAAGAACGCCAAAGCCGACATGTCGGAAGAAAATTCCAGAAGGCGAACGTGAAGAGTGTCCCCTTCCACAGGCACATATTCCAATTCCGCCATATTGGAAATGGCATAATTCCGCAGCTGCCAAGCCGAAGGAACTCGTCGAAGAACAGAAACGGAATCATACAGCTGCACATTTACGGGAGCTTTTTCTCGATACAGAAATTTGTACAAATTCAATTCCAGAAGAGATTCTTCTTGGTTGCAACCGCAAAAAGCAAGCAGCGCCCCTAAAATCATCCACCTTTTAATTTTTTTCATTTTTTAAACTCCGAGGACAAAACGCAGCGAGCGGGCACTTTTCGCAGTGTTCGGTGAAATCTGCGCAAAGCCATCCCGACGGCGAAGATTCCCAAAAGAACTGAAACGCGTGAGAAACCTTATGCGGATCTTGGGGCGAGAGCGCCTTGCAAAAAGTCGCCGAAAGCATTCGTTTTTGACGTTCCTCTTTTTGGGAAAATCCGATTTCCTTGCCGGGCCCCAAAAAGCCCATCCAGCAGCGAATGCCAAAAGAAAAAGGAATCGGGCAAATATCGCCAGGCTCTTTATTCCTAGAAATGGCAAGACCTCTGGGCTGCGCCGAAAAAAGGCGGGACAAGGCAAAAATCGCCTTGGGCTGATAGGCGCCCTTGCCCATAAAAAAAATTTCGCTCAAATCCCTGAGGATTCCTTTATACGATATAGAAGTCGCCCAGCCCACCAGCGGAGAACGCCTGCGGACAAAATTGCCGACGCTCCAGAAAATGCCGGGAACGCTTTCTTCCAAAGGCCAGTCGTACGTCTTTTTGGCTTGGCGAACCAAATCCCGAATTTCCACTTCTTGAGGAAGCGGAAAAGTCCAAAGCCTTTCATCGGGATATTGCCGAGAGAGGACTTCGAGAACTTTCTGCAACAAATAAAGCGGAATTTCCTGCGCAAGACAAGAACCGAACAAAACCCAAGCGATACGGCCTTCCAGCGTTTTCGAATGCTCGGCGACAGCGACAATCGGATCAGGAACAGATGCAAACGCCCGCACAAAATCTGCCGTAGCCCGCATAACGTCCGGATGTTCGATTTCCCATCTCATCTTTTGTGCAAAAATCGTCCGTGCAACGAAGATTTTTAAACCAGCGATTCGCCCATTTTAATAGCTTTGCCAAGCGTCGATTGGAAAAGTTCGGGAAGCCGGCTGGCAAGAATTTCGTCGGCGACGAGAATCACCGTGCTGCCCATTTCAAAACGCCCCAATTCCGCGCCCCGTTCAAAACGGTATTCCGAGCGGGGAATGTAATCGATTCGCGGCGCTTTTCTCGGCAATTTTCCCACATTCGTTATCCAGTTCGGCGCATAATTCACCACAATGCGCCCCACATTCGTCGCCCCGACTTTTACCAAAAGCAATTCCCCGCCGCCGTCAACGGCTATCCGGGTGGTTATGCGTTCGTTAATGCAAAAAAGCCCTTCAACGCGTTCCACGCTCCAAGGGTTTACCGGCCAAAGCGTTCCCGGACAATAGCTCGCCGAAAGAAGCTTCCCCGCTACAGGCGAATGGATCCGGTGATAATTGAACGGAGCCAAATAAATCGTCGCAAAGCGTCCATTCGCAAAATGCGCCGCCAAATCTTCGTCCCGGATCAACTCGGCAAGGGAATACGTCTTGCCCTTTGCCTGGATCATCTGCGGATTTTTTCCGTTCAAGATTCCCGTCTGCGATTCCCGGCCATCGACCGGGCTGACCACTTCGGCATTCGCCAGCGGGCGCTTGCCCGGCGCCAGCTGCCGAACAAACAGTTCGCCGATATTCGCATACGACGAAAGCGGCAGCGCCGACTCCGACATATCCAGACGGTAAGCCTTGGCGAAAAGATTCCGAGCCCATTTTGAAAGTACGGGAATTTTCAGATGCACAAGATTTCCAAAGAGCCGGGATTCCAGATTCTTCGGGAGGAGTTTCATCAAAACATAACGAGGAGAATTCATTGGAGCAAATCTACAAATTTAACAAAACTCCGCCCGCACGCCTCAAATATGACGATGCGGATTTTATCTATTTTTTTCACCATGGATTATTTGTTTCTTTTTGCCGGACTAGCCCTGCTGCTTCTGGGAGCGGAATTTCTAGTCGATTCCTCCGTCGCTATTGCCAAGCGCGCCAAAGTTTCCAGCTTCGTCATCGGCCTGACCATTGTCGGCATGGGAACTTCTGCGCCAGAAATGTTCGTATCGCTCTCCTCGGCCTGGAACGGCAACGGCGATGTCGCCGTAGGAAACATCATCGGTTCCAACATCTGCAACATCTTTCTCATTCTCGGCGCATCGGCAACCATCCTTCCATTTGCCATCCAGGGAAACATCATCCGCCGGGACATTCCGTTTGGCATTTTCGCCGCCGTTCTAGTCACCCTCCTCGGGCACAAATCCCTGCTCTCCGATAATTTTTCCAACACGATCACCCGCATCGACGGCATCGTTTTTCTCGTCCTCTTTTTCGCCTACATGGGATTCACGATTTACAAAAGCCGAAAGGAAACAAGCGGCACGGAAGACGAAGCCATTTCCCGCCTCACCGGAAAGCCGGTTTTCCTTTTGATTCCAATCGCCATCGCGTCCCTTGCCGGACTTGTCTTTGGCGGCAAACTCTTTCTCGGGGCCGCAGAAAATCTGGCGCGGGCTTGGGGAGTCAGCGATGCGGTCATCGCCATCACCGTCGTCGCCCTCGGAACATCTCTTCCCGAACTGATTACATCCATCGTCGCCGCCCTCAAAAAAAATTCGGAACTCGCCTTCGGCAATGTCATCGGATCCAACATCTTCAACATCTTCCTTATTCTCGGCGTCTCGTCGGTCGCCAAACCGATTGCCATCCAAGGCGTCCGGGTAGAAGATTTCGCCGTCATGATTTTTGCGACCCTCTGCACATTCCTCGTCACCTGCACCTTCAGGCCCAAATACTTCGACCGCATCGAAGGAATCTTCTTTCTCATCTGCTACGTCGGCTATACCGCGTATCTCGTTATGCGCTGATCTTTCTGGGCGTGCCCCGCCTTCGGCGGGTCGGCGTGTTCCGGGCTCACTTCCAGTCGGTGCTTCGCACTGGCGCAAGCGCCACCCTCCACATGCCTCACGCAAAATCATTTCCAGCTACTTCCCATTCCTCAAAACAACGTTCCTGCAAAAACAGAGTCCTTTCTATTCCGTTTCTAAAAGCCTTTTCCAAAAAATTTCGTTTCTTCCGATTCAAAAAACGGGGCGCGGCATCGTGACATTCACTGTCCCGGATGAAAACGATTCGTGGCATCGTGCCATTCACTGCCCCGCGCAAAAAACGGACCGCGGCATCGTGACATTCGCCGTCCCAGACGAAAAACGGGCAGGCAACCGTTTCTCCAAACGCCCCTCTTTCACAGTTCCAGCCCTTCGGCTAGTTCGGTAGGCTCACTAACCAAGGCTCAGGGACCGGTTGTCGAACTAGCCGCTAGCCGCTGACCGCTAACCACCAACTCGCCATCCGCAAAAGCAGTACAATGCCCGAATAAACTTTTCCTTCCCATCCGAAATTCACTATTTAAAAAAGCCGTTTCACTGGAAAGAGAAGTTGTTCCCCTTTGAAAAGAAGTTTTTCCCTAAAAAGCAAAGCCCTTTCCAAAAAAAATCCCGGTCCGCAAGAACGAAACCGGGATAGAAAAACAATCAACGGGCCAAAAAATTAGCCGTTCACCTTTTTAAAGGCCGCAATGTTCTGCGCAAATTCAGCCAAATACTTCCGAGCATTTTTCGCCACCGATTCCGGTTCATAGCCGAACTTCTTTTCGAGAACGGAAGCCGGAGCCGAAGCCCCAAAGCGTTCCAACCCAGCAACCTTGCCAAATCCGCCGACCACGTCCTTGAAAAGAACGGGAAGCCCGCTCGAAAGCGCATACACCGGCGTCCATGGCACGATGACGGATTCGCGATAGGCTGCATCCTGAATCAGGAACAACTTCGGGCTTATCATGGAAACGACCCGCACATTTTTGCCTTCGCCGCGCAAAATTTCCGCAGCATCATGACAAAGCAGAACGTCGGAACCATTAGCCACAAAGGTCAAATCCGGATTTTTGCCAGACGGCGTATTGTCGCTGACAATGTAAGCGCCCCGCCGACATTTGGCGGCTTCCGCATAACGGGAAGTTCCCTGCGGCACAGGAAGAGCGCCCACTTTCTGACGGGTCAAAATCAAAGCGGTCGGGCTGTCCTCGTTTTCAAAAGCCATTTCCCATGCAACCGTCGTTTCGGCGGCATCTGCCGGGCGCAAGACGAGCATCTGCGGACGCCCATCTTCCTTCACAAGGTCTTCCAAAAGCCGAAGCTGCGTTTCATGTTCAATGGGCTGGTGAGTCGGGCCGTCTTCGCCGACGCGGAAACTGTCGTGCGTAAAGACATACTTGACCGGAAGCCCCTGAAGAGCCGCCATGCGGATGACCGGCTTCATAAAATCGCTAAACAC
>NZ_JALFIA010000001.1:0-57328 GCF_022776125.1 Hallerella sp.
GCCTCATTTAATTCTTATCAGTCTTTTGTTTCTTCTCATATGCGCCTGTTCGGATTCTTCAAGCGGAAGCTCTAGCCATGAAGAAGATCCCAATGCAGACACACTCCATGTCGGCATGATTGCAATCCCCGCCAAATCCAACTCGACGACACTCGGAACCAATGAGGCAGGTTCCTCGTCGGAAACCCCAGCCATGCAGGTTTCCTTCGACTACGCCTTTTCCATTGGAAAGCATGAGGTCACCCGCAAAGAATATGCGGAATGGACCGGCAAGGACATCGAAAAAGCAGATTCCCTGCCGATGACAAACATCACCTACTACGACGCGATTCTCGCCGCCAACGCCCGCAGCAAAAAAGAAAAGCTCGACACCGCTTATTCTTACTCCAAAGCGACGTTCGTAGACGGAAACTGCACAAGTATCGAAGCGCTCAGCTTTTCCCCATCGTCCAAAGGCTATCGACTTCCGACAGAAGCGGAATGGGTCTACGCCGCGGAATTCGGAGGCTTTACCCCCGACGGATCCTGGAATTCAAAAAATTCTAACGACTCCCTGCACCCGGTTTGCACCACGGAATCTTCCACGACTCTCTGCGACATGGCGGGCAACGCCATGGAATGGGTCAATGATTGGCTCGGCAATTTCAAGGATACGACCATTGCGAACTACATCGGATCCCCCAACGGAGGACCCCTCGGAGAACGGATTCTCAAAGGCGGAAGCTACCAGAACAAACCAGAAAACATGAAGGTGTATTCCCGCGGTGATGTTTACACGGTCACATCTTCCACAAAAACCAATTACGTCGGATTCCGCCTCGCCGTCGGAGCCATTCCAAATGCCCAGTATTTCAACAGCGAAGGCACGACAAATTCAACCATCATCCCGGTCGCTTCCGCACAGGCTCTAAAATCCAAGATTGGCACGACCCATGCGAGACTCGCCTTCCGCGACGACGACCTGGGAAAAATCATCGTCATTGAATATGCCTGTGGAAACAATGCGGTTTTCGAACCGAAAAAACGCGGAGAACCTTACCATCTCACTATTTCACCGAACGGCCAATGGATCGCCTATTCGACGCAACCGGAAGGTATTTCTGGCTTTGATACTCTTTACATTCAAGCCTTCAACGCTGCAGACACGACCTTTTTCCGCTACAAGAAAGTCTCTGCCGCAGAGCCCCGCTGGCATGTCACCAATTACACGGACACAAGCCTAATCTTTGGAACTTCGGGCGGAAACAATGAAAGCGACGGAACCTTCTTCCAAGAAAAAACATATGAGCTTCAATTCAACAAAAAAGAATTCGGCAGCTTGACTCAGCTTTTTGACGGTTCTTATCACGGAGGGCTTTCCTACGACAAGAATTTTGCCGTCACCGGATCCAAGCTTTTGCGCGTTCACTCGGACGACTCAGACACAATCTGGTACAACGGCGAGCAGGCTTGCAACGCATCGCTTTCCAAAGATTCTTCCAAGCGCACTCTCTTCTTAGATTTTGGCAGCGAAACCGGTCGCAAGTTCGCAGATGAAAATTATTCTGCCCACGAACGCATTCTCATCGCCGACAGTCTCGGCAAACTGATCCAAGCAATCCCCTCCCCGGACGGATACGCCTTTGACCACACCGAATGGACCACCAATCCGAACCTGATCCTTGCCACGCTGACCGATTCCGAAGGCCGCCATTCCAAAATCGTTCTCGTCGATATCCGTGATTCCAGTGTTCTGACCCTCGTTGAAGGAAACGAGCTTTGGCATCCAGCCCTTTGGATCGAACAAGGAAGAAACATGTTCCCTGTTGATACGACCCTTTCTATCGACAGTCTTGGCGTGTACATGCTCGAAACGTCCAATCTCGCAAGCCGCATTCTTAAAGTCAAAATGGATCTGTTTTGGACAACGCGCTCCTATGCGGAAGTGATCATCACCGGATCTTCCCGTTCCTTCTCCGGCATCGACCCCACCCTGATTTCGGCGGGCTATGCGGTCAACCATTCTTATTCCGCACAAGACATGGCTGGCACGGAATTCTTTATCAGCCATTATTACCTGCCGCACGAGCCAAAGATCAAAACGATTGCGATTGCCCTGGATATCGACCGCTGGATCTTTACAGATGAAGATTTCTTAGAACTCTATCATAGCGTCCCAGGTTACCTCTACGATGCCCATCATGATTTCTGGAGCGACGGCGTGCCTGCCTTTATGCGAAAATATGTCGTGGACAACATTTCCCCAGATCCAAATGAATACGGGACTTACGCCTATAACCGCGGACTTTACAAGTCTCATTCCACCGGCTACAGCGAAAATCCCGAAGTGAATTTTTCGAAATACAACAAAACAAGCGCCGAGTACAATATTCAGAAATTGCTCGAAATTATCGACGTCGCTAGAACCTATGGGGTCAACGTTGTCGGCATCGTCTTCCCGCAAAACCCGCTCTACATTTCCAAGGAAAACATCTGGGGACGTTACGGACCTTCGCTTTCGGACGCCAAAATGCTTTTGAACACACTCGATTCCATCGCAAAAGTCAAAGACAATTTCTACATCTTGGACGAATACAAGAATGGCAAAAACGATTACGAATCCGAAGATTTTGCAAATGATGACCATCTAGGTCTTTCAGGTGCAAAAAAGCTCACCGTCCGTTTGGATTCTCTGCTTTTAAAAATCCAATAAAATTCAACATTTTTAGATTTTTGCAAGCATTTTATAACTCTTGGAATTATATTAAAACTATGAATTTTAAAATTGCGTTGGGATTTTGCTGTTTGTTCTTATGCCTGCTGAATGCCTGCGGAGGAACATCCGATGGCAGTAACCTGGAAATGCCAGACAACATGCCACCCGTATGCCGCGAAATCGATTTCGTCGAACAGCCGGACATGAAAGAACTCTGCGGTGTCCGCACCGTCCGCTTTAGGTCCTACCGCAACATTGCCAAAGAACGCTACCTGATTGCTCCGAAAGACGCGAAAATCGTCATGGCAGAAGACCGTCTAGAACTTCGCATTCCGGGAAACTTCCCCGTCGAACTTTCCGGACCTATCACCAAAGAATTGCGCTTTGACCAGGAATCCCGCTTAAAGAAAATTCGCAACCGCTACGAGTACCACGAAGGTTACCGCGGCACAAGCAAAAAACGCGAGAACCGAGTCCGCGCGTTCAAGCTCACGATTCCGACCGATGCCGGCAACGAATATGAATACTGCTTCCGCATCCCGGAAAAATTCGGCAACGCCCGTACCCGTAACCAGGCTATGGGTAACCGCCTCGAAGAACTCCAGTGTGCAGAATTTAATTCTTTGAAGTAATAAGCTCTTAAATCGGATTATCCAAATCAACGAACTTCGCCGGAATGTGGAGTTCGTTTTGAATTTTATCCGCCAAGGCTCGCACGCCAAAGATTTCCGTGCGATGATGTCCACAGTGGATCAGGTTGAATTTGCGCTCTTCACAGGTGATGGGAACCGCTTCCTTGATTTCACCGGTAATAAAAGCGTCACATCCCAAGTCCAGAGCTTCTTCAATTCCGCTTGCGCCCGAGCCGCTGCAGATAGCAACACGGTGAATTTGACTTGAACCGTACAACAGAGCATTCTGGACTCCATGCTCAAAAGCCTTTTCGGCACAAGCAAGAAATTCTTCCTTCGAAACACAAGTGTCAAATTCCGCAATGACGGCCACGGGCTTTTCGCCTTCGACCATAAAGCCGTCCACTACGCTCAAGCCCATCGCTTTCGCGATCAGGGCATTGTTGCCAATGTCCATGTGGCCGTCCAACGGCAAATGGTAACCGTAAAGAGAAATGCCATTCTGGAACATGCGGCGAAGACGCTCGCCGTAATGCCCCACCGGAATACGATCTTCGTTTTTCCAAAATCCATTCGGATGATGCACCAGAATGCAGTCCGCTTTTTCTTCTATCGCAGCATCGATCAAGCGATCGCGAAAGCTCACGCCTGTCACGACCTTCGTCACCTGATCATTCGCTTCAATGCAGAGCCCGTCCACGCAATAATCCTTAAAGGATTTCGGGTCGAGTAACTTATCCAGCCAATTTGAGAAATCTTTGAGTTTCATACCCTAAATTTAGGTCAAAAGTCACAAAGCCCTACCGAAATACTCCAAAAAAACCGCTAAATCCATTGCCACATATTATGCGTTTTTATAAATTTACGCATAGATAAACAAAAACACACCTGTACAGGAACCTTTATGGCCCACTATCTTTTTACTTCCGAATCCGTGTCCAAAGGACACCCAGACAAAGTTTGCGACCAGATTTCGGACGCAATCCTCGACGCCTGCCTCGCTCAGGACCCGAATAGCCGCGTCGCTTGCGAAACCCTCGTCAATACAGGTCTCGTCGTCATTTCCGGCGAAATCACCACCAAGGCTGTCATTGACTACCAGCAGATCGCCCGCAAAACAATCAAGAGCATCGGCTATGTGAATCCGGAACTCGCCTTTGATTACAAGGGTTGCTCCGTTCTCGTCGCCATGGACAAGCAGTCTCCGGACATCGCCCAGGGGGTGGATGCCAAGGCAGCCGATGGCAAGGAAGACGACAAGCAGGGCGCCGGCGACCAGGGCATGATGTTCGGCTACGCTGTGAACGAAACCAAGGAATTGATGCCGCTCCCGATTTCTCTTGCCCACAAGCTTATGGAAGAAATCCAGAACCTTCGCGAATCGGGCAAGATCAAGTGGCTTCGTCCGGACGCCAAGTCGCAGGTCACCGTCGAATATGACGAAAACGACAATCCGGTCCGCGTTGACACGATCGTCATTAGCACCCAGCACGACGAATTCGTGAAGGGCAAGGAACTGAAGCATTCCCAGATCGAAAAGGAAATCGTCGAAAAGCTCATCAAGAAGGTGATCCCGGCGAAGCTCCTCGACAAAAAGACCCGTTACCTTGTGAATCCGACCGGCAAGTTTGTCGTCGGCGGTCCGCACGGCGACTGCGGCCTTACCGGTCGTAAAATCATCGTAGACACCTATGGTGGCATGGGCCGTCATGGAGGCGGCGCATTCAGCGGCAAGGACCCGAGCAAGGTCGACCGCAGTGCCGCTTACGCAGCCCGCTACGTGGCAAAGAACATCGTGGCAGCAGGCCTCGCACACCGTTGCGAAGTGCAACTCGCTTATGCCATCGGTTACTCGAAGCCGGTTTCCATTCTCGTGAACACCTTCGGCACCGGGAAGGTGGACGATCGCAAGATCGAAGAAGTCGTTTCCAAGACGTTCGACCTCTCCCCGGCCGGCATCGTGAAGATGCTCGACCTGAAGAAGCCGGGCTACCAGGCAACTGCCGCTCTCGGTCACTTCGGTCGCACCGGCGCACGCTTCACCTGGGAAAAGACCGACAAGGTTGCTGCTCTCAAGAAGACTCTCAAGGTCTAATTCAAATCAAACTTTTTACGAGAAAACCCGTCAGGCTTCTGACGGGTTTTCTTTTTAGTTCATCCAATTTTAAGCATGTACCGGATTTGTCGAAGCGTTTCTAGAACGGATAAAGTCCAAGAAGGACGGCGCGTCCAACGGCTTTGAGAAGTAGTAACCCTGAATCTTGTTTGCGCCTGCATTCAGAACAAGTTCGAGCTGTTCCTTGGTTTCGACGCCTTCCTGGATCACGTCCAAGCGGAATTTGCGAATCATGTTGATGGATTCCACCAGGAACTTGTGCGAGTTCGGATTCTTGGTATCCCAAAGGAGACCCTTGTCCTGCTTGATGTTCTTGAAATCGTTGCTAATCACCTGGATCAAATTCGAGTAGCCCGTACCGAAGTCGTCCAGGGAGAATGTAAATCCGAGGCGGCGCAACTTTTCATAGTGTTCCTTGACGATGCCATTTTCGTTCAAAGCCGACGATTCCGTGATTTCCAAATTGATCTGTTTCGAAGTCACCCCGTACTTTTCCATGATGTTGCGGAACATCACATCCGTATTTTCCACATACAGCTGGAAAATGCTCAAGTTCACTTCGATTTCTTTTAAACCATAGCGATTCGGCTCATTGTCGTGTAAGAACAGGCAAACCTTTTCAAAGACGATGCGTCCGATGTCATTGATCATGCCGTTCTGTTCCGCAATCGGAATGAATTCCATCGGAGGAATACTTCCAAAGACCGGATCGTGCAAGCGCACCAGTGCTTCTGCACAGTCAAATGAAGAAGTTTCCACGTTCCAAATCGGCTGGTAATTCACTTCAAAGCTTTTTTCCTGGATCGCCTTCTTCAGAATCTGTTCCAGTTCCACGCGACGCTTGACTTTTTCAACATCTTCTTCGCAGTGAACGATCAAGCCCGGCTTGATTGCATCATGCAGTTCTTCGCTGAGTTCTATCAAAAGTTCAGGCTTGGAAATTTCATCTGGAACGCATACGATGTCGATAGAAGCGGACAGCGAAAGCGAGACATTGTTGAGCATGTTCAGATGCACATCGCTGCTGTGCGTGCATTCCTTGAAGAACATGGCAAATTGGTTACATTCCATGCGACCCTGATTCGTGATGATACCGATCTTATTGCGCGCGATGCGATAAACGGTGCCACGCGAATTCTTGATGACCCAATGGATGATGTTTCTTACCATCTCTTCCAAGTCTTCGTTCTTGAGCATACGCAGAAAGCTATTGTAGTTCAAAAGCGTAATCACCATTACCATGTACTTGCGATTGGAACGGATATAGCGATCGTTGTCCGCGATGAACATGTGGCGGTTGTAAACCCCTGTCATCGAATCAGTATGGAAATCGTCCATTTCGATCAAGAGCATTACGCCCATCAGGGAAATCGCTTCGCAGAAAAGTTCAAGTTTTAACCACGGAAACAGGAGCTGCACCACCATGCCGAAAAGACCGCACCCGATAAAAATCCAAAGGGCAACAGCCGCTGTCTTCAAAAGAATCGAACGGTAGAGCCAAAGCTGCTGAATCATAAAAAGCAAATACCCCGCCGATTCCGCATAAATCAAAAGTTCCATCGGACCACGGGTAAAAAGAACATTGTCCTGATAATAGAAGATCAAACCCGTCAGCGGATTCGTCAGCACAAAGAGTTCAAGAAGGAGTGCCGGAGAAAGGAATAAAAAGATGCTTTTTGTAGAATGATTATCCCCCCAATTATTCACAAAAACGACATATAGGGCAAAAAGCGGAGCGAGTAGCACATGGAGGGCGAAATAGATGGTCTCTGCAAACTGTTGCACATAATTGTAAAAATTCATGTCAGTCGTCACCAGCGGCTCCATCGACGTAGCGATCAAAGAGGCAATCGACGTGAAAAGTATATTGAACATGATGAGTTCAAAAACCTTGCTACGATCTTTCTGCGGAGTTTTATGGCTATAGTAATAGATGCTACAGCTCAGCATGATCAGCAATGAACAGATATAAAAGCACGAGTCTGTCAACAAAAATCTCATAAATAAATAACCACCAAATAAAATAGCGATCCAGGGTTTAATCTCCCCATCTACAGCAATACTAATAAAATATTTACATTCATCAACTATTTTAGCCTCTTTAATATGAAAAAAGGCCCAAATTTTATATTTTTGGGCAAAAGTGAACTACAAGCAAGGAATGCCGACATGAGAATTTCCGAACAGGAAGCTTTGGACCTATTCCTCAAAACTCCATTGGATGAACTCTGCGCCATGGCAAATGCAAAAAAAGAAGCGCGTCACGGCAAGAATGTTTTTTGGGTCAATAATCGGCAGATCAATTACACAAACGTCTGCGTTCTCAAATGTTCCTTCTGTTCCTTTTCCAAAATCAAAAAAACGGATTCCAACGCCTACGACTGGACTTTAGAAGAAATCATCGCCAAGGCAAGGGCCGCAGTCCAAAGCGGTGCGAAGGAACTCCATATCGTCGGCGGTCTGCATCCCGACCATCCTTTTGAATATTACCTGAACATGCTCGCCACGCTCCGCAAGATGTTCACCGGGGTAAACCTCAAAGCCTTTACCGCAGTCGAAATCTGCCACTTTGCAAAGCTCGCCGGGCGTCACGTGCGTGACGTTCTTCAAGACTTAAAAAACGCTGGTCTCGACGCTTTGCCGGGCGGAGGCGCGGAACTTCTCGGCGAAGAAATCCGCCACAAGATCTGCGGTAAAAAGGAAACCGGCGCAGAATGGCTCGAAGTGCACAAGGAAGCGCACCTGATGGGCATTCCGACCAATGCGACCATGCTTTTTGGCCATATCGAAAAGATCGAAGACCGCATCGAGCACATGTCGCTTTTACGAAAATTGCAGGATGAGGCGCCGGGATTCTTTGCCTTCATTCCGCTCGTTTTCCATCCGGAAAACAATCCGCTCGGTCACAAAGTCGGGCATAAGGCCTCCGAAGAAGACGTTCTGCGCACAATTGCCGTGTCCCGCTTGTTTATGGACAACTTCCCCCATATCAAAGCCTACTGGATCCAGACAGGCATTCCGACAGCGCTGAAAGCGATCCATGCCGGTGCTTCGGACCTCGACGGTACGATTATGGAAGAGAAGATTACCCATGCCGCAGGAGCCGACACCTGGGTCGGCATGAGCCCCGAAAAAATGCGCGGACTCATCCAGAACGAAGGACTCATTCCCGTGGAACGCGACGCCCTATACGACGTCATCTCCGTTTCCCCGTAAATTCGCCCTAGTTTACCCCAAAAATTTGAAAACGTTTCGATATCGAGGCGTTTTTTTGCTTTAAAAACGAAAAACCGACCGCATTACATGTAACACGGTCGGTTTTCGTGAGCTAAGAAGGGCTCGAACCTTCGACCCACGCCTTAAAAGGGCGTTGCTCTACCAACTGAGCTATTAGCCCGACGGACATAATTTAGTAAAGATTCTCTTTTTTGTAAATTATAAGCATGTTTTTTTTGAAAAAAAATTTCATTTTCGTTCTAACGGTTCTCTTCACCATAACCGCTTCACAGGCGTACTTCAAAAAAAACGATACCGGTGAAGAAGCTTTTGCGTTCCTCGGGTCCTTCTACAGCGCACGCAGTGCAGCCATGGAAAATGCGAATGCCGCGAAGCCGTCCTCGAACCCAGGATCCGTTTTACAGAATCCTGCAGCAATCGTTTTAGACTCCAATCAAAAAAATGCGGTTTCCTTTTCTTGGCAAACGAGTGAACTCGCCGAAAACCAAGGATACATCGCTTACGCAAGGCGAGTCGGCGCGATGGTCGCGGAGCTGAGCTACGGTTGGATTCGCTATGGAGATGTCGACGGTTACGACGACCTGGGTAACGAGACCGGCAAAACCTACAGTCCGCAGAGTTCTGTCACCGCTCTATCCCTTTCCCTTCCGTTTCCCCATTTCCAATTCGGTTCCACAATCAAGTTTGCAACCGACCTTTTGGCAAACGACGGAACAGACCAAACAGCCATGGCTCTCGCTTTTGACTGGGGCGTTCTTTGGCAGTCCTCGTCCCGCAAATACGGTCTTGGTTTTGCTGCCCGCAACTTCGGTAAGATGATCCGCGCTTACGTGGACAAAGGCGATACCGATTACGGTCTTGAAGAAGTTTTTGCGCTTTCGGGCTTTTACATTCCAGGAGCTCTCCCGCGCCTTTCGCTTTATTCGGAGCTGACATTCCCCCGTTATGCAGAACCGGCAGTCGCACTCGGTGCGGAATACGTCATCGGATCGAACCTTTTTGTAAGAGCGGGCTTCTCCCGGACGTGGCTCGATCTTTCTCGCGACTTTAAAGAACTTTTCTCTTCTGCAGACCGTCCTAATGAAACGAACAACGCCCGTCTTTTCAGCCTCGGTCTCGGCTATGCGGGCTCGAGCTTCTCCGTTGACTACGCCTTCTCTTACCTGCCACAGAATCTCGGTATGGAACATCGCGTAGGGCTTGGACTTCGTTTCTAATGCAAAAACAGTTTGATATCATCGTTCTTTCCAAGGAAAGGCTCTGTCCTTCAATCGAGGACCGTGCTCTTGGATGGTTTTTTGCCGAAAATTTTTCGGAAGTTCTACCGGAACTGGATGCGGAATGGACGATCCTCGTTTCCCCAGGCATTCGCATGACGCGCGATTTTCTGAATGCGGTCGCCGACATCTGCGTGGAGTTTCCTTACGCAGACGCCTTTGCTCCGCGCGTCCTTCATGCTGAATCGCACCAGGTATTTTCGTCAGGATTTTTAATCGATCAAAAGCGCGGACTCGAAGAAGAATTCCGCAGTAACAGAGACCGAGAAATCCGTCCGATTGCAAGCGTTTCTCCGGAATGCGGCATTTATTCTACACGCCTTCTCCACGCGTTACACGGCTTTGACCCCGAGTTCAAAACCGACATCCGTTTTTTTGATCTGGGACTTCGCGCTTTGCATTTGGGAGCGAACCTCTTTGCCTCACCGCGCATCGAAATCGAATCCGTCGCCGCCAAGCAATATTCCAAGCCGGACCGCATCCGCGAACTCGGACGCGTCTATTACAAAGACCTGGACATCATCCAGTATTTGAAGTTCGCCCTGCGCCATCCCGCAGCGCTGAACGCCCTGTTTAAAAATCGAAAACAGCTCAATGCAAAATCCTTAGCGGTAACCGAGCTTTCTCGTTTTTCAAAAGAAATGTTTGAAAAGGTTTCGACGCGTTAAAACTCAGCGGTCGAGAATCGAATAGAAGAAGGCGCTTAATTTATCTGCAATCGTCTTGATGCTGTAACGCGCAAGCAGCTCAGAGACCTTTTCAGCATTATATTCATACTTGCCGTCCATCACCGACTGCAACACGTCCAAGTAACCCTGCACATCCGTCGCCGGAGAAACGGTCGGGCATACGTCCGAAAAGATTTCGGCCAAGGCGGTCGTCCTCGCGCAAACAACAGGAGTTCCACAGGCAATCGCTTCAAGCGGAGGCAGGCCGAAACCTTCCTGAAAGGACGGCTGCACAAACAGGTCTGCATGGCGATAGAATTCTCGCAGGTTTGTCACTGAAAGACTTGTGAAATGGAATACGTTTTTCAAGTGACGTTCTTCCAAAAGCATTTGAACGTAACGGTTCACCTTTCCAATACGCACAAAAGCGACATCCGGACGAGCCTTTGCCATGTCAAAGAAGGTCGCGATATTCTTGCGCTTTTCGGGCAGGCTCACGTTCAAGACCATCGCCTTAAAAGATTTGATGCCCAAATCTTCACGGAAAGATTTGCGCATGGAGCGGTAGAGCATCCGGTCGGAATTCTGATTGTAGTAAAGCGAATTCAGCGGAAGTCCCGTCACCGCATTCGGGCGGCCGGCGATACCGTAATATTTTTCCGCTTCCCTTTTGGAATAACGGGAGTTGTACACAAAGCCGTCCGCCTTGGCAGTCGGTTTCGCATAGAACATGGAAATCAGTTTGAACTTGACGCTGAACGGATAAAGCGTTTCCGCAAAGGTGTCATGGATCAGCACGACCGTTTTCGACTTCGGGCAAACCTTTTTGGCGACTGGCACCAAAAAGCCGAGTTCCGGGCGAATGAAAAAGACAATCGTCGGGTCAAGCTTTTGCAAATATTCCACAAACGGTTCGCGAAATTTGTAAAAACCCATGTGCAAAGACTTTGCCCAAATCGAAGAGCTCTTGGTTCCGCGTTCTTCCGGGAGCGCCTTGTCGTCGTCCGGAAAATACTTGGGAGTCTTCAACCAAAGAATCGAAACATCAAAATCCGCGAATAGCGTATGTTCCAAATCGAGCGTTAAACGCCCGAAACTGGTTCTCGAGTTCTTGTCACAGACAATAACGACTTTCTTCTTTGGTACCATATAGCCCTAATTTATACTATTTTATTAAAAATTATGTCTAAAATTTTCGTCGCACTCGCCACTTATAACGGAGAACGGTTCCTTGCTCCGATGCTCGATTCTCTGCTGACGCAGAATCGCCAAGCCGACCGTATCGTTGCTGTCGACGACGCCTCGAATGACAACACCCTTTCGATCCTCCAGGAATACGCTTCGAAACTTCCCATGCAAATTCTTGTACGCCCAAAAAACGGCGGGCATCGGCAAGCTTTTTCGGATGCGCTGAAAGAAATCCAAAAAGTCGCTGAAAAAAACGACCTCGTCGCCATCGCTGACCAGGACGATATTTGGCTTCCGCATAAATTTGAAGTTTTGGAAAAAGCCTTTCTTTTGAAAGACGCACCGATCTTTGTTTTTGGCGACGCCCACGTGATCAATGCCGAAGGGAAGCAAATCGCGCAATCCTGGAGAGACTTGGCGGGCATTCCTTTAGAGATTCCTATCTGCGCACGACTTTCGGGAACGAACAACGCAAACGGTTGCCTTTCGCTTTTTAAGGCTTCCCTTCTTTCCCGGATTTTGCCGATCCCGGAATGGATTCCGGTTTACGACGAATGGATTACCCTTTGCGCCGCTAAAAACGGAAGCGTCCAAGCGATTCCGGAAGCGGTTTTAAATTACCGAATCCACGATCAAAATTCCGTCGGAATCGCTCCTAAAATTTCCATGTCGGAATCGTTAAAGATCAATCAGGCTGTTGCAGAAGGTTTTCTGGCTGTAGCAGACCGTTTGGATCTTTCGACGCAAGAAATCCTTTTTGTGGAACGCTACCGAGAATTTTTGAAGACAAGCCTCGAACATTCTCCGAACTTTTCCGCTATTCCCTGGCTCTGGAAAAATCAAGAAGCGCTGTATCCGGGTTGTACACCTTGGAAGCGAGTGAAAAAGATTTTGGGAGCCTCGCTCGGATATCCGATTTGTAAGCACCTGTTGGGGAAATCCTGATGCGCATCGGTATTGACGTTAAATTGTTACGTTCGAATTCCGCAGGGCTCAAAGTCTATTTGGAAAGCCTGCTCGACGAATTGCAGAAGATCGATTACACGAACGAATACATTCTGTTTTCTCCGTCGCCGGTCGCTTACCGTCTTTTTGCGACGAACTTTTCGTACCATATTTCCAAGACGAAATTGCCGGGAATCCTGTGGCAACAGTTCGAACTGCCGAGCCTTGCCAAAGAACATAAGATCGATGTTTGCTGGGGACCGGAACAGACGCTTTTTTTGCGCAGACCGAAAGGCATTTGCAAAATTCTGACCGTTCACGATTTTGTCTATCGCCGATTCCCGAAAACGATGGAACGCAGTGTACGAACGATTACACAGTACTACGGCACACGTTCGCTTTCCAAATCCGACATTCTTCTCTGCATTTCGAACTTCACTGCACGGGAACTCAAAAAATTCTACCCGTCGATCCCGAAGCAAAAGCTCCGCATTATTCCGAACGGCATTTCCAGCCAAAACACGATCCAGGAACCCCTTCCTAAAGAAGACTTCTTGTTCTTCACGGGCAGCATGGAACCGCGTAAGAATCTCCCCCGCTTAATCCAAGCGCTTGAAATTCTACACGCCAAGGGAGTTTCGCCCAAGCTTAAAATCGCAGGTCCCGCAGGCTGGCACAACAAGGCGTTCCACGATTTGCTAGAGAATTCTCCCGTTCAAGATTCCATTGAGATTCTCGGTTTTGTCAGCTCTGAAGAATTGCAGAAACTGTACAGGACCTGCAAAGGCTTTGTCTTCCCCACGCTTTACGAAGGCTTTGGACTTCCTGCCCTCGAAGCTTTGCAAAACGGAGCCCGCGTTCTCGTTTCCAAGGATTCGCCGATGCAAGAATTTTTAGGGACGCTCGGCATCTATTTTGAACCGAACAATCCCGAAAGCATTGCCCAGGCGATTGAAGACCTTTACGCGCATCCCGAAAAAGTTTCCTATTCCGAAAAGGAAAATAAAAAGCGTCTGTCTGTCATCAAGCGATATTCCTGGGAACACGCCGCAAAAAAATTGAAAGCGATTTTCGAAAAGCTCCACGCGGAGGCCAAATGAAAACGCTGATCGTCCTTGTGACTTACAACGGATACGCGATGACAAAGGACTGCCTATCGGTTCTTTCCAAGCTCCCGTCCGAGCACTGGAGAATTGCGATTGCAGACAATGCGAGTTCCGATGGGTCGCCACAAAAAATCGCAGTCGATTTTCCTCAAGCAAAAGTCTACGCGCTTTCCACGAACAAAGGCTTTGGGTTTGCAAACAACGAAGCACTTTGCAGAAGTCTTAAAAATGAAAACTTTGACTTCGTCTGTTTTTTGAACAACGATACAATTGTGACCGTCGAAGCGATGGAAAAGCTTCGGGAAGACGCCGAAAAAGATTCTGGCAAAACGATTTTTGCTCCTCTCGTCAAAAATCGGGACGGAAGCCTACAACGGACGGATTACCGTTTTCTTTCGCACGCAGAGTTTTTTTTGAACGCCTTCCGCACGGTCCGTGGCGCAGACAAAAGGCTTCACGGCGAATTGAAGGCTGTAGCAGAAACGCATTTTCTTTCGAATGATTGGATCAATGCCGTCTGCTGGATGATGCCCGTTCAAACGTTTTTCGACGTGGGCATGTTTGATGAAAAAATTTTCATGTATTACGAGGATCAGGATTTTGCATATCGAGCGCGCAAGCTCGGTTACCGCTTTCTTTTGAATGCGGAAGCTCCGATTGTTCACTTGGGCGGTGGTTCAGCAAAGAACGTGCTTTCGCGAAGTCTGCAACACGACTCTTCCCAGCTATACTTTTACCGCAAGCATTTTGGGTATGGTGGAGCGGTTCTCTCGCGTACCTTCCGATTTGTCCGCAGCCTTTTGCGTCTGGGAATGCTCGTTCCTTTTGCACTTTTCAAGAAATCGGCTCGGGATAACGCCAGAATCCATTGGAAACTTCTTCTCTTTTCTTTGAATGGGAAAGGAATTTTAAAATGAAACGTTCATTCTTATTTGCTTTTTTGAGTTTTGCCATTTGTGCGCTTTCAGCTTTTGCCGTGGAACCGGGACATATCGGTTTTGGAGATTCCTCCGCCTACTTCAGAATTCGCGGTACTCTCGGCGATTCCGTTTCCGTTTCGCGTTTTACAAATACCGATCAAGACGACAAGCATGTGGAAAACAGCCTGTTTGTGAATTTGTACATCAACGGAGCGATCACCCAGAATTTTACCTTCCACGCCAGTGCGAGCGTGATGAGCGACCGCACCACGCGCACTTACGAAGACAAGGCTTACAATCCATACAACGGCATTCCTTACAACGTACAAAGCCCCAGTTCCAGAACCTGGGACACCTTTACTGCAGCAAGCGAATACCGCTTTAACGAAAATATCCGCATGATGGGTGGCGTCGATTATCTTTCCTGGGGACCGGCGCGTCGTAACAAATTAACGCTCCGTGGCGCAGACCACAATTACCGTCCGTGGATGGATTCCACCGACCGTATTGCGATTCCTGCTCCAACGCCTTACTTTGGCTATGAATTCGAAATTGGACCGGTGACATACACGCAGTACGCAGGCAAGCTTTACCACGACAAGCACAAGGGAAAATATTTCCATGCGCACCGTTTGAACTTGGAACTCCCCTGGAACATTGATTTCGGCTTAAGCGAAACAATCGTTTACGGTTCCACCGTGGAAGCCAAAGATTCCAATCCGAACGAAGATGCCGACAGTACGAACCGAGGCTTTGAATGGATCTATGCGGCTCCGTTTATTCCGTACCTCTTCTGCGAACATTACACCGGGGACTTGGAAAATACGAGCATTTCGTTTGATGTAAGCGTCAAAACGATTCCGAACTGGGAAATCTACGGCGAACTTTTGTGGGACGACATGAAAACGCCCACCAGCATGTTCAACGATTCCTGGTGGGGCAACAAATGGGCGGCAAGTCTAGGCCTTGGAACGGACAACCGCCAAATCGGACCGATCCTGCTTTCGTACTACTCTGAATTTACCTGGATAGAGCCTTGGGTCTATACGCATCACAAGGGAGCCGGATACACATACACGCATTACGGACAAAGCTTTGGATCGAATCTTGGACCGAACTCTCGCGAATTCTACACGGAAGTCCGCGCCGCGTACAAGGATCTGGAAATGAAGCTCTTTGCGTCAAACGTCGCAAAGGATACCGCATTCGGTGGAAACCTTTACGACATCCATACGCCGTACGATCCGACCGACAGAACCTACCTCGCCGACAAAACGACCCTCCACTACCGCGAACTCGGCTTCGGCATCAAATTCACCCCGCTTGAATGGCTCTGGGCGAATTACAGCCAAAGCTTTTACCTCGGCGATTACGAGGGATACCGCATGAGCGGAAATCTCGGCGTTACTTGGTAAAAGATTGGCCGCCCATTTCTTCGCAAGTCTTGCCTCGCGTATTCAAAATGGTGATGGCATCCCCGCTAGCAACCGGGCGCACTATGGTAAGCGAGAAGGCGCCGAAGCGAATATTTTCATGGTAATTGGCGACGGCGTTTCCTCCTCTCTTACGCACCATTTTTTCAATCGCTGGGCGCAAGGATTTCGGATCGGCATAAAGCATCTTCGAAGCTTTAACGACGTGGACATATTTGAACGGGACATCTTTCGGGAAATCTTCGAAAGCGCAGAATTCGTTCGGAGCGACCTCTTCTTCCCCTTCGGCGAGAGGGATTTCCGTATAGGGTCTACGCGAATAATTGGAACAGCTTGTCAAAGCAAAAGCACCAAGAGAAGCTGCGAGCAACATCATTTTTTTCATATTTCCTCCACGATGGATTGCAATTTTCAATTTTTCGGCGAATTATAAAAAAAACACATACACTTTCCAATTGTCGTCCGAAAAACAGGACATTCTTTTTTGAATAAAAACGCGGTGCTTAAAAATTGCTAATTTGACGATATGACTTCAGAAGAAATTCATGAATACGCTCTCGGACTTGCTAAAAAGGCAAGATCCGCATCTGCCCGTATCCGCACTGTCCGTGCGGATGTCCGTAACCAGGTCCTTCTCGAAGTGGCCAAGTCTTTGCGTGAAAACGAGAAACTCATTCTCAAAGAAAACGCAAAGGATCTCGCAGCTTTCAAAGACAAGATTTCCCCGGCCAAGTATGACCGTCTGACACTCAACCATGAACGTCTCGAAGGAATCGCGGCAGGCGTGGAGCAGATCGCCACTTTTGCCGATCCGCTTGGTAAGGTTTTGGAACAGCGCAAGCTTGATAACGGCGTGGACATTTCCCGTGTAAGTGTTCCGCTGGGATGCGTTTTCTTCATTTACGAAAGCCGTCCAAATGTGACGATTGACGGTGCCGCGCTCTGCTTTAAGGCTGGCAATGCGGTCATTCTCCGTGGCGGTAAGGAATCGCTTTACTCTTCGAAGATTTTGGCAAATATTTTCCGTGACGCTCTGCAAAAGTTCGGCGTCGATCCAGATGCGGTTCAGCTCGTAGAATATGCGGACCACTCCATCGTCGGTATGCTTCTCAAAATGCACGACTACCTGGACCTCGTCATTCCTCGCGGAGGTGAAAACCTGATTCGCGCTGTGACCAATCAGAGTTCTATTCCGGTGATCAAGCACTTTAACGGCATTTGCCACATTTACGTGGACAAATCCGCAAACATCGACATGGCTGCAAAGATCGTCGAAAACGCGAAGACTCAGCGTTGCGGTACTTGCAACACCATGGAAACCCTTCTTTTGGACAGCGCCCTTTCCGACGCCGATGTCAAGAAAATTCTCGATCCGCTTCGCGCAAAGAATGTGGAATTCTTTGGCGACAAGGAAACTCAGACTCGTCTTTCCGACGTCAAGGACTTTGAAGAAGAAGACGGTTACCATCACGAATATCTCGCCTTCAAGCTCAGCATTCGCTTTGTGAAGAATGTGGAAGAAGCCTGCGACCACATCGAAAAGAATTCGAGCCGTCACACGGAATCCGTGATTGCCGAAGACAAGGCGGTGCAGGAATACTTCCTT
The DNA here is from genome assembly GCF_022776125.1 of Hallerella sp. Taxonomy (NCBI): domain Bacteria; kingdom Pseudomonadati; phylum Fibrobacterota; class Fibrobacteria; order Fibrobacterales; family Fibrobacteraceae; genus Hallerella; species Hallerella sp. Next base: position 17,824 of record NZ_JALFIA010000001.1, read on the forward strand.
GCGCACGTCGATTCTTCGAGCGTAATGGTGAACGCCAGCACCCGTCTTGCAGACGGTGGCGTTTACGGTCTCGGAGCGGAAGTCGGCATTTCGACAGACAAGATTCACGCCCGCGGCCCGATGGGCGTCGAAAGCCTTTGCACTTACAAATGGGTTTTGATTGGCGAAGGTCAGATCCGTTCCTAAGGAATTTGCATGAAGTTTGAAGATTTAATGAAAGACGTCAAGTTTGAAGTGGAATTCGGCGATAAGAAACTTGCCCCGGCAATCGTTCAGGATGCCGACAAGCACGACGTGCTGATGATGGCTTGGATGGACGAAGAAGCGCTTCGACGTACAAATGAATGCGGCGAAATGGTTTTTTGGAGCCGTAGCCGAAAGGAATACTGGCATAAAGGAGATACGAGCGGCAACGTGATGACCGTCGTGAACTGGTACGCGGACTGCGATAGTGATGCACTCCTTTTTGAAGTCCGCATGCAAGGGCCACAGGTCGCTTGCCATACCGGCGCCCGCTCCTGCTTCTTCAAAAAGTGCGACAAGTAAGCATTCTCAGACAACTTCAAAGGCGTGGCTGGAAACGACTGCTTCTTGCCGTTTCCGGAGGAGTCGATTCCGTCTGCCTTGCCCATTACTTTGTACAAAATCAAAAGGATTTGGGGCTCGACTGGATTGCATTTGCCCACGTTCACCACGGGCTTCGCAAAGAAACCGCAGACCGGGACGAAGCCTTCGTCAAGGAACTCGCCCGACAACTGAACGTTCCGCTTTTTATTCACCATTTAGACGGTGAATCCTTAAAAGCATCCGGCTCTGTTGAAGAAAATGCGCGGAAAGCCCGTTACAAGGCATTCTTCGAAATCGCCGCACGTTCAAACTGCCGTGCAGACGCTATTCTGACCGCGCACCATGCAAACGATCAAGCAGAAACGCTTCTCATGCGCCTTCGCCGCGGCACGAGCCTCAAAGGGCTTCGCGGAATTCAATTTATTCGTAACGACGGCGTTTACCGCCCATTCTTAAACATTCCTCGATCCGAAATCGAAGCGTACGCAGTCAAGAATCATTTAAGCTGGTGTGAAGACGAAACCAATGCGGACAAAGCCTTTGAACGCAACTTTATCCGCCACGCAATCCTGCCTCGGATCGAAGCAGAAAATGTACAAGCGGTAAAACAGCTGTGCCGGATCGCCCAAGTCGGCTCTCGCATCTACGAGAAAATCCTTTGCCAAATCGAGCAAGAGTTCGAACCGCAAATCGTTCCCCCTTCCCTTTGGCCTTTCCCCGAAGAAATTGCGCCTTACGAGCACATTTTAGCGCTGCACGATTCCGCTTGGGACGCCTTGAGTCAAAAAAGCGAAAAGGGCGCCGCAGAACTTTTAAGAATCTGGCTACAGAACCTCGGATTCGAGTATCCCAATACAGTCGATTTCAAATCAAATTTTGCAAATCGGAATAAATCCCTGATTTTTGAAAAATCGCGCCATATCCTTTGGTTTTGCAGATCCTTGCAGGATTCCAAAGCCCACAATTTGTATCTTTTTGAAAAAAAACGAGCCCCTTTGGGCGAATGGCGCTTTCGTTTAGATGGAGATGTTTATACACCTCCGAGCGGAAGATCCAAATCGCTCAAAAAATGGTTCGAAGACAATGGAGTTCCGGCTTTTGTCAGAGATTGCTTCCCCGTTTTTTCCGACGGAAAGCAAATCCTGCAAATTTACGGAATTCCACCTCGAATAAAGGAAACCTATGAGTAATAAGCCTAAAGCTCCATCGGCATTCCACAACAGGAACTTTTTCCTGATTGCGACGATGCTCCTAATGGTGCTTTTCTTTATGCGCCTTTATAACGACGATACGTCCTTGGATTTGACAAGAACGGATTTCTTCGCCATGATGAACGACTCCTCGACGGAGATCAAGAGTTTAAAACTCCAGCGCACCCTCGACGGCATTATGGTCGAAGGCACCCGTGCAATGAATGCCGAAGAAATGGCGGAAGAAGCACAGCAGCAAGGTCTGCTTTCGAAGCTCGCCCGCAGATCGACAAATTCGAACCATACGGTCGCCTTCACAAGCCATGTTCTGGACCTTACCAGCGATCAGATCGACGCGTGGGAACAGAACAAGGGCATCAAAGTCCGTGTGCAGCACGAAACCACCAGCTGGATTGACCGCATTTTCGCCTTCCTCCCGGCCATCCTTTTAATCGCCTTCTTCTGGTATATGATGGCGCGTCAGACCGGCGGAAGCAAGGGCGGAATGGGAATGTTCTCGTTTGGCAAGAGCAAGGCTCGCCAGCTGAACGAAAGCGGAAAGACGAAGACCACCTTCAAGGATGTCGCCGGTTGCGATGAAGCAAAAGCTGATCTTGAAGAAATCGTCCAGTTCTTGAAGGATCCCAAGAAGTTCTCGAATCTCGGTGGACGCATTCCGAAGGGCGCTTTGCTCGTCGGTCCTCCGGGTACAGGTAAAACCCTTCTCGCCCGTGCGGTTGCAGGTGAAGCAGGCGTTCCGTTCTTCAGCATGTCCGGTTCGGACTTTGTGGAAATGTTCGTCGGTGTCGGTGCGGCTCGTGTCCGCGACTTGTTCGAAATGGGCAAGAAGAACGCACCTTGCATTTTGTTCATCGATGAAATCGATGCAGTCGGTCGTCAGCGTGGTGCAGGTCTCGGTGGCGGTCATGATGAACGCGAACAGACTTTGAACCAGCTGCTCGTCGAAATGGACGGCTTCAATGCAAACGAAGGCGTCATTTTGATTGCGGCGACAAACCGTCCGGACGTTCTCGACAAGGCTTTGCTCCGTCCGGGACGTTTTGACCGTCAGATCACCGTGGGTCTTCCGGACTTGAAGGGCCGTGAAGAAATTCTCCGCGTGCATTTGAAGAAGCGCAAGGTTCCTCTCGCAGACGACGTGAACGTAAAGGACATCGCCCGTGGAACTCCAGGACTTGCCGGTGCAGACCTCGAAAACCTGATCAACGAAGCTGCCCTCCTCGCTGCTCGTTTCGACAACAAGAAGGTGACGAAGGAAGACTTTGAAGAAGCACGCGACAAGCTCGCCATGGGTGCAGAACGACGTACACTTCTCATGTCCGACGAAGAAAAGCGTCACACCGCCTTCCACGAAGCCGGTCACGCTTTGATGACCCTTCTTTGCAAGCACGCAGATCCGCTCCACAAGATTACGATTATTCCGCGTGGCCGCGCCCTCGGTGTGACCATGTCGCTCCCGGAAATGGACCGCGTTTCCATGTCCAAGGAAGCAGCGGAAGAAAACATCATGATTTTGATGTCGGGCCGTCTTGCCGAACTCATTTGCTTCAACCATCTGAGCACGGGAGCCTCGAACGATATTGCCCGTGCCACGGAACTCGCCCGTCGCATGGTTACCGAATGGGGCTTCGACGAAACGATTGGACCACTCTGCTACACGCGTAACGACGGCGAAATCTTCCTCGGTCGTGAAATCAGCAAACCGAAGGAAATGTCCGAAAAGATGGCAGAAGCGATTGATGGAGCCATCAACAGCTTGGTCAAAAGTCTTTCCGAAAAGGCAAAGGCGCTCTTGATCGAAAACCGCGAAAAGCTCGACCTTCTCGGCACAGCGCTTTTCGAAAACGAAGTGCTCGACCGCGAAGAAATCGACCGAGTCATCGCCGGCGAAAAGCTCGAAAGCACTAAAAAGAGCCGTACTTACCTGTTCCAAGAAATGATGGCAAAGAAGCGCGAAGAAGAAAAGAAGGCAGAAGAGCCGCCTCCTGATCCGGGCCGTCCGACTCCTGTTCCGACACAAGTGGTTCCAGAAACTCCCGTCGCTAATAAGGCCGAAGGAGAAAAGGCGTAAAGTATGTTCCGCGATTACTTGGCAAAATCCCACGCGAATCCGTGGACGGTAAAAGACTCTATCATTGCAGGATCGCCTGTCGCGGCGGTCATGGGCATTGTCAACGTAACACCGGACAGTTTTTTTGACGGCGGAAAGCACAACACGCTCGACGCCGCTTACGAACACGCCTTAAAGCTCCTCGACGAAGGCGCCGAAATCTTGGACATCGGAGGCGAAAGTTCTCGCCCCGGAGCCGCTGCGGTTTCAGCTGAAGAAGAAATCGACCGCGTCGTTCCACTGGTGAAAAAACTCGTTCCGCTCCTTTCCACCCGAAAATTCTGGATTTCGATCGACACGATTAAATCCGAAGTCGCCTTGGAAAGCATGAAGGCAGGTGCGCACATCATCAACGACATCAGCGCCCTTTCGCACGATCCAAACATGGCAAAGACCATTGCGGATACCGAAGCCGCAAGCGTGCTCAACCACATGCGCGGCAACTTTGGAACGATGCAGCAGGACTATGCTCCGTATCAGGATGTTGTCGCCGACGTGGAACGTGAACTTCTTTTTGCCGCTCAGAAATTAATCGACCTGGGCGTCGATGAAAAAACAATCTGCCTCGATCCGGGCATCGGTTTTGGAAAAGACCTGCAGAACAATCTCGATTTGATCGCAGGCGTGGAAACGTTTGTACAAACGGGCTTCCCCGTTCTCTACGGGATGTCCCGCAAATCCTATATCGGAAAAATCTCGGGGCTTGAAAAAAGCGACCGTCTGATTCCGACAGTCATCTCTGGAATTTTCACGGCCCTGAGCGGTGCCACGGTTATCCGCGTTCACGATGTCAAGGAAGCTGTGGAATCCCTTCAACTCTTAAAGGCATTCCGCAAATGAATCTGTTTAAGCTGTTTGGAGTCATCGATGTCCGTTTTGCCGACATTCTCGACATTTTCCTTGTGTCGATTGTCGCCTATTACGTGTTTTTGCTCTTCCGCGGAACACGCGCCGTGCAGATGTTTGTCGGCGGTGGCCTGCTGCTGATCGGCTGGATCCTTGCGCAGTGGTGGGATCTGCATACGGTCGTTTGGCTGTTGAGCAATCTTGCAACCCTCGGCATTATCGCGATCGTGATTCTTTTCCAGCCGGAAATCCGCGGAGCCTTGACGCGTATCGGTCAATCGGTGGGAAAGATGAACCTGAAGAATCTTTTCTTTCACCAGAGCGGTCTTGAACTGATCGCAGAAGAAATCGGCGCGGCTGTGCAGGACTTGGCGAAGAACCAATTCGGTGCGCTGATCGTTTTGGAAAACCGTGTGGGTCTTCGCAATTATGCGGATACCGGTGAACTTTTGAACGCCCGCATCAGTTCGCGCCTTTTGCGTGCGCTGTTCTTTCCGAATTCCGCTTTGCACGATGGCGCCGTGATTTTGAACAGCCATAGCATTGTGGCGGCAGGTTGTATTCTTCCGCTCCCGGCGATTACCTCGGAGCAGGATTCCGGCTACGGCATGCGTCACCGCGCAGCAAAAGCCCTTGCCGCCGAATGCGACGCCATGGTGATTGTCGTTTCCGAAGAAACCGGTTACATCTCGATTGCATATCGAGCTTCCCTTCGCCGAAAGCTCAGCGTCAAGGAAGTCGAAGAAGAAATCAAGCGCCATTGGCACGACCTTTTTGAAGGCGATTCCAGTAAAAAGTAAGTGAGACATCATGACCGAAAACGAAAAGAAAGTATCCGATCGCATCCGTCAAAGAAAACGCCGATACCATTTGACCATCTTGATTTTGATGGTTCTGCTTTTGTTAACGCTCTTTGTGGTGCAGTGCGAGCTTTCCAAAATGCAATCCGACATGCTCGCCGAACGAGAAGCCATGCTCGACAGCATCTCGACTTATGACAATCTCCGTTTGGACAGCTTAAAGCGTTACAACGACAGCCTTGAAGCAGCCCGTGCAGACAGCATCGCGCGTTACAACGATAGCCTTGCAATCCAACAGCCCAAGGAACTTTCACCAGAAGAAAAAGCGCACCAGGACAGCATCGCCAAGCGTCGCAAAGAAATCCGCGACAGCCTCGAACGCGAAAAGAAGGCATTGGAAGACAGCCTCAAGCAGGCACGTGCAGCCGTTGCCGATAGCATAGCCCGTGCAGACAGCATCCGCAAAGCCGACAGCATCGCCTACGCGAACCGCGACTCGATTCCGCCAGAAGCGACGATCGTCCCGCCGGAAGGCCGTTACTACGACCCGATTCAGCTGAAGGTCAAGTGCGACGAATACAAGTGCAAAACCTATTACTCGATCGGCGACACGAACCACATCCAGGAACTCACGAAGGCTGTGGAATACAACAAAACGGGTGACGTCTATTATCTTGCAGAAGACTCTGCAGGCAACCGAACCGCATGGCAAAAAGTCCATTACGATATGGCAAGCGATAACGTCTGCGGCAAGAACGCCTATCCAGTTCCCGTCAACGGCAAGACCGTTTGCGTGGACGCTTATGAATATCCGAACCAACCTGACGCTGTTGTTAAAGACATGGTTTCCCATGAACAGGCAAAGACCCTTTGCGCAAATGCCGGAAAGCGCCTTTGTCAATTCGACGAATGGTCTGCCGCCTGCAAGGGCAAGGACAATTTACGCTACTCTTACGGATCTTCTTACAAGCCTGCCAAGTGCAATACGAATTCTTCCAAGGCTCGCCGAGCCGGTCGCAAGGAACAATGCCGCAGCTGGTACGGCATGTACGACATGAACGGAAACCTCTGGGAATGGACAGATTCTCCGGCCGAAGGGGCAGCAAACCGTTACCTCGTCGCCGGTGGCGCTTGGGATACGCAGAATCAGAGTAAGTGCACAGATACCAAGTACAGCTTCTATCCGCAGAACCAGTACAACTTCGTCGGATTCCGTTGCTGCGCCGACGCAAAGCCGTAATTAGGGTTCACCGAGAAACTCTACATGCAAGTGTTCATTTGAACGACCCACATCTTCCCACAAGACGAAAAAGCGCTTCTCCAGCGCTTTTTTGATAGCGGAAACCAATCCCGAACGTTTGTGCTTGGGAACATCGGAAATGCGAAAATCCAGAGCGAGATTCAGATAATGCTTGGAAAATCGGGCGTGCCAGCTGAAATCGTTCGCACTGGTGATCGTAGGTCGGTAATGATCTCCCATCACCTTATGAAATTCCGCCACGACAATTAATCCAGCGGTGTCCATCACCGATTCGAGCTTTCCAGTATAAACCCCAGGTTTCTGATTCGTCCGTTGGATGAGCAGACGGTGAACATCTTTCGGCCCCCATTCCGCACAAGCAAAAGTGCAAAGAGAGAGCAGAAAGAGAAGAGTCTTTCGCATACACGCAAAAGATAATTTTTTTTGCACGACTTTTTATTATTTTAAAGAAAGTCATGGAGAACCTTATGAAAAAACTTTTTTGGATTGGCGCCCTTGCGGCTCTTGCAACTCTCTCTTCCTGCTCCAAAGAAAAGCCGGTTTTTACCGGACATTGGCAGGGCGAAGACGATATGATTTTTGAAGTTTTCCAAACGAAGGCTGGCGAAAACAATTATACGATCCGCAACATCAACGGCGATCTCTTTGCAAGCATCGAAGGCGATTCCGTTCTCACGGGCAAGAATTCCCTCGACATGCCTTTCTATATGCGCGTCAAAGGCGACTCCGCCTTCTACCAGTTCGGTACAATTATTTCTAAGTACAAGAGAATCAACGCGAGCACTTACGAAAGCATTTACAAGAAGCTTCAGCCGGCTGTACCCAATAATTAAAGCATCGAAACCAAAGTTCCTGCAACGACGACCGAAAGCATCAAGTTCAGAAACAGCATCGTTCGACGCAAGATCTTTAAAAAGGATTCCTGAAGCAGGGGTCCTTTTTTTCCTGTATACTCCTTGATGCCGAGCACAACTGTAATCATCCCCGTCACCACGAGCATCAACGCTCCGAGATAATAGCCTTCTAGCCACACGAGAATGCTGATCCACGTCCCGAGAATCATGGCAATGAAGCCGATTGCAATTTCCACAAGGTAACGTTTCTGATGCATAGATCCTCTCTAAAGGGAAAGTAGTGCGACAAGGCTGAACCTAGGAGTTTTACTGACCAACGGTCCATTCAAAGGCCAGCTGAGATTGATATGATTCACGAGACCCGAAACGGATTTCGTCATGACGAATCTGACGCCAAAGCCTGCGATATAAGTCAAGTCTCTCGGTTCAAATTCATGTATGCTAGCGGAAGTTTCCCCCGCTTTAAAGAATACGGCAAAGACAGGCGCGACCGTACCGAGTTCAAAGTGCGGAAAGAAGCGCTCCTCTAGCTGACCGTAGAAACGGGCCTGGCCCGTGTAGAGGTAAGTCGGAAAACCGTAGAATTCCTGCCCCGCTAAACCGCCGAGCGAAAGCTGTCGACCGTAAGCGGCACGCTTGTAAGTATCCATGTACCCGGCGAGCTGCGTCGAAAACCATTCATTCGAACGCCAGATGTATTCGAGCGAAGCGAATTCGTAAATGTCCCTGCGTGTGTCCGAGTTAAAGTAAAAATACGACTTGGCGTTCAACATCAAATGATGCATACGCGATCCCAAAGCGAGATAAATCTTATAATCTAAACGAGCGTCGTTGTTCATCGCTCCGAACGCTTTCCAGTTCTTGGAAATGCCCACTTTAAGGCTATAACCCTTTTCTATGTCTTCTGTCCACTTCGCATGCTTAAAGTTCGTTAAACGGTCGTAGCGAATGCGCGAAAGGGTGATGTTCAATCCCAAGCGGGAATCGAGCTGTTCCGGAACCCAATCTTCTACAGCCGCGGAATCCAAGGCGTAAACCCGATCGTCGTCTTCATCGATAAAGCGGTATCGCGACACAGACTTGTAAGAGCGTCCCAGGCGATGGTAGTCATAGCTTGCGCCGAGGTAAATTTTAAATTCTTCTCCGCCAAAAGAATGTCCGAGTCGAAACGAAGCAGAATCCTCTTCCATTTCGTTCACACGCAAGACCGCATTGCCGTGCTCGCGGTTATAAATCGGAAGCTGATCCTTGACCGAGTCCGCAACAGACAGAGAAAGTCTTTTCGACGGAAGCTCCCCTGTCCAATAGTACTTCGTATCCTGCTTATCTACAAAGCCCGCAATGGTATAAGCCCATTCATTCTTTTTGCGGGAAAGATACGGGAGGTACATCGTCGCGTAGTGGGTGTAGCCATCCGTATTTTCCGAAATGGAAAATTCAAAACGGTTGTTGCGGAAGAGGAAGTTGCTGTTGTTGTACAGGCCCATGAACTTGTCACGGAACGGGTCGTGCGAATAATAAACACCGATCGTTTGACCGAATCCAAGGAAGTTGTTTTCCCAGATGCCGATGCCGTAACTAAAACCGCCATCATCAGGACGGTCTAAAGAGGCGGCAGGAGACAAAGTCCAGTTATCGCTCGTTTGCACATAAAGAATATTCTTGCCGTCGGGCGTCACCTTGCGATGAATATGCGCATCGGCGATATACGCTTGGCTTCGCAAGTTCTTTTCGCTTTCGATAAGTTCATACAAATTCACCTTGTCGCCCTTGTCAAAGAGCAAGAGCTTTTTCACCACGGACTTGCGCGTTTCAATGTGAATCGTATTTCCGATATCGTAAAGCGTGCGGTCAGCCCACGAGTAAGCCTTGGAATCGTCAAAGGCATCCCCGTTGATGACCACAATGGAATCCACACTAAAATATTTGAGAGAGTCCGCACTCGGACGGGTAAACGCCGGTTCGGGCAAAATATCCGCAACAGCAAATGCGGCAAGAAACAAGACAAAGAAAAGGATCACGGAAGTTCCACCGACATACGGAATTCAGATTTTTTACCAATCGAGCCTCGTTCAGCTGGCGTTGCCAAACGCACCTTCAAATTCTTAGCGGTCACACCGGGCTGTGCGCTCAGCGCCTTCAAAAGCGTTGCGTTGCGTTCTTCGGCAAGGGCGTTCAACTGAGCCATCAAAGCTTCATCACTGGGGCGCTTCCATGTAGCGGCAAACTGTTTAAAACCTTCATCTTCTGCGGATTCAAGTGCGGCCTTCATATCGACCGGGGTCAAACTCGTTTTGCCTGTATGAGACTTGTAATAGGCTATCTTCTGCTGGCCAAGCGCAAAGGCTTCGATCTGTTTCTTCGGATTGTAAACCTGAAGAACCGTCAGCTTGGCTCCCGGCTTTTTCGACAAGACCTTTGTCCATTCCGAAGCTACACCGTACTGTTCACTTGTAAAATCGTCTGCAGCGATGTCAAAGGCAAAATCACTCGGAACGGAAGATCCTAAAAGAAGCTTCGCCGGGGAAAGAGCCACCTTAATCATCAAATTCATCACGGTCTGCCAAATAATTTTACCGTAAGAGAATTCTGGATCCTGCAAGTTCCCCTTCACCGGAACGTCGAACGAAATTTTTCCATCTTTATCCTTCAAAATGTAAAGGCCTATCTTCATCGGAACCATGTATTCCGGCTCTGCATCCGAAGGCTTATCGCCCACCGTCAAATTGTAGATATCGATCATGTTCTTGCTGTCGATATTGTAATTCTGAATGACGTTATCCGACGCAAAGCCAAAGGATCCTGCGGTCAGCGGATAACCTGTATAATGTTCGGAATACTTGGAGAAATCCACCATGTTCACATTCTTCACGGCGATGTTTGCTTTCAAAGAAGTCTGGTCTGCCGGCATGAGCTTTGCCGAAACTTTTGCAGAACCTCCATGCGGAAGGGTGGCGCTTACATTCACGCTCGCCTGCCTGTCGAATGCCACATTCGAAGCGTTCACAGAAATGCCCGAAACCGTGTAGCTAAAGCCTCCCTTGATCGTGTTATCGTTGAACGTAAACTTGGTGTCCGAAACGGAAAGAAGTTTCAGCAGAGCATCGAGCTTTTTCGCCGGAGCATCCGCAGAATCTTCTTTTGCAGAAACGGCGGTCTGAACCGTATCCGGAAGAGCCATCAAAACCGAATCGGCAACGGCGGCAGAATCCTTCGACGGGGTCTTCGCCTTTGCGGAGAGCAGCACTTTGATGTTGTTCGAATTTTGATTCAGGTCAAAGTGGGCGTATGCGCCTTTCACCATGACCGAGTCGATGACAAAACGGTTTTCGTTCAGATTCGCCTCGGCGATTCCCACGCCCATATGCGCAACACCGATCGTCTTGCCTGAATTTTCAGTCAGCACGACATCGTCCACGACGACCGTACCCTTCGCCGTCGAAGCCATTACATTGGAGAGATTGCCTGCAACGGAAATATCCGCACAGACGACACCCGAAAGATCCTTAAAGTTCAAGACACTTTCAAGATAAGGCTTGACCGTTCCGATGGCAAACTGGTTCAGCTTTACGTTCACCGCAAAGTCGCCCTTCTCCATATTCAAGTCTGCATTCACACCGAGCGATCCGCCGCTTACAAATTCCAGGTTCACGCCTGCCGATGTATTCTGATTCGAGAAATAAACTTCAGGAATCTTGACCGAGAAGTCTCGAATCGAAATATTCGAATTCACTTCCTGATCGATAAAGATCACGTCACCCGAAAGGATTGCGATTTTCTGGATCGAAATGCCGAACGGTAGCGCATTCACCTGTTCCGCCACATTCACCTTTGCCGAATCTGCCGCAAGAGTATCCACCGGAACGGCAGGGACAGCCTCTGCCTTCGCAGAATCCGCCGAAGCGGCAAACTTGTTCAAAATATCGGTAAAGTTAAAGATTCCGCCATTTTTCATCACTCTCGCATAAGGAGAATCGATCTTCACTTCCGAAAGACAGATGTCCCCGATCAAGAGGCAAGACGGGTCGATGTTCACATAGAACTGTTTGAAGGCGACGAACTTTGCTGAATCGTCCTTTTCGAAAAGCGTAAAGTCGTCGACGGAAATCGTAAAGCGCAACGGGTTAAAAGAAATGTCCCCGATCTGCAGTCGACGGCCTACGAGTTCCTTGGAGTGGTCCTCTATATAGCCCTTGGCGATCTTGGGAGCGGTAAAACAGGCCGCTATCACTAAAACAACCAGGATCGCAGCCACAATTCCGACGAGACGAAGCGCTTTTTTCATATTTAAAAGGATAGAAAATTATGCTACATTTGAAGTGGGACGACGGATGGCCGCTCTCGTGAAAACGAGGGAGGAAAGTCCGGGCACCGCAAGGCAGGATGCTGGATAACGTCCAGGCGTAGAAATACGACGGATAGCGCAGCAGAAAACATACCGCCTCGCAAGAGGTAAGGGTGAAAAGGCGAGGTAAGAGCTCACCGCGTTTCTGGTGACAGGAACGGCACGGCAAGCCCCATCCGGTGCAAGACCAAGCAGAGTTCCGTACTCTTCGGAGTGCCTGGGTAGCCTTTTCCAGCTGGAATTCGGGTAGGTTGCTTGAGGCCGCTAGTAATAGCGGATCCAGATAGATGGTCATCGCCGACCTTTGGCCGGCACAAAACCCGGCTTATAGTCGTCCCTTTTATGAGAGCCTCTTCGAAATGGAGAGGCTCTCGCCTTAAAAAAAGCTATCGTTGCGCCCGAACCCAAACAAGACACGGTCGAAACAAAATGAAACGCTTATTTGTGATCGCCACAGGCAATCCGGGCAAGATCCGCGACTTCGCCTTCATTCTCGGAACGGAACACAACGAGTTCAAAACCTTAAAAGATATCGGTTTTGACGGAGAGATCGACGAGAACGGAGATTCCTTTGCCGCAAACGCGATTATCAAATCCAATACCACAGCCGAATGGCTCGCGAAAAAAGGGATCGAAGCGACCGTCCTCGCCGACGATTCCGGCTTAGAAGTCTTTGCCCTGAACGGAGAACCGGGCATCTACAGCGCTCGCTACTGCGGTCACCATGATGACGACGCAGCGAACAACGTCAAGCTTATGAAAAAGCTCGAAGGCGTAACCGACCGCAGCGCCCGTTACTTCTGCGTCCTTTCGTACCAGACCGTTTCGCAAAATGCAGATGGAAAATTCGAAATTTCCAAACCTAAAATCTATGAAGGCGAATGCCGTGGACAAATCAACTTCGCCCCGATCGGCGATAAGGGTTTCGGATACGATCCGCTCTTTGTTCCAAATGGAGAAACCCGTACATTCGCCCAGATGGAACTCGCAGAAAAAAAGCCCATCAGCCACCGCGGAAATGCGATTCGAGCCTTGCAGGCGGATTTAACTTAATCGCCCACCGTTCGCCCACCCCATTCTTCGGAGTGGGCTTTTTCATGCGCAATCGTCTTGTCGAAATCGGCTAGAGGAGAACAGTTCCTTTCCACAGCGAGCTGTGTTTGATACAAACGGTTCAAACATTCCATTTTATCGCGGTCGCCCAACTTTGCCTTTTCAATGGAATCCCCGAGAACGCGGATCGATTCGTCGTAAACCCGGGTCGGTACGGGGAACGGATGACCGTCTTTTCCGCCGTGCGCAAAGGAGAACCTGGCCGGGTCATGAAAGCGGGAAGGAGTGCCGTTGATTACTTCGCTCACAAGCGTCAGCGACTGTAAGGTACGCGGTCCAAGACCCGGCGTGAGCAGTAAACTTTCAAAGTCCTTCGGTTCAGATTCGTAAGCAGTCGCAAGGACACCGCCCAAGCGTTTTAAGTCCACATCTTCCGGGCGAACCTCATGGTGTGCAGGCATTCGGCAGTCACGGTTCGTGCTCACGATAATCGGATCGGGTGTAGGTAAGAACAGGTCGGTCTGAGCCGGAACGATGATGGATGCGTTCGGCTGTACAATCTGCACTATTTCGCGCATCATACGCCCGGGATCTTCGTGGGAAAAATCTAAAATCGAAGACCGGGTGCGCCGAGCCTTCTCTGCCGTCAAATTCAAAATTTGTCCGCGATTTTCGCCAATCACGGCGGTATGCGGATCCTCTACAAAGGATCTTAAATTTGAAGAACACCAGTGGTAACGTCTGGCAGATTTCGCTCCGGAGTTCATGCCCTGCTGCACTACCGCCCAGTCTCCTTCATCGGTTACGATGAAGTGATGCTGGTAAAGTTGAAAGCCGTCCTGGACGGCGGTATTGTCCACTTTGGCACAAAGTTTACTCGTGCGTTCCAAAGCGTACCCGTCTAGGCCTGTGGCGTTTGCGACTTCCCAAAGTTCTTGCGGCGTTTCCCGAGAATACTTGCCACGGCCACCGCAAACGCGAATACCGAGTTCCTTTGCTATCGGATTCAAGCCTCTCTTGAGCGCATACATCACACTTGTCGTAATTCCCGACGAATGCCAGTCCATGCCAAGGACAGCGCCAAACGACTGAAACCACAGCGGATCGCTTAAGCGTACCAAGAATTCTTTTTTCCCGTAATTTTCAACGATTGATTCTGCGATCAACCGCCCCATGTCACGCATGCGATCGGCAAGCCACCGGGGAACTGTCCCCGAATGCAAAGGCAAATCCGCAACACCCGTTCTTCTCGGCATCTTTCTACTTCAAAAAGAAATGGACCAGTTTCTTTTTCGCATCCGTAAACGGCGGATAGCGGAAATCCAAATCCAGCCAGGTCCCCCGTTCTAGAACACTTTCCTCGTGCGAAAAGGTTTTAAATCCCGCTTCCCCATGGTAACGCCCCATTCCACTGTTCCCGACTCCGCCAAAAGGAAGTTCCGGAGAACCGATTTGCATCAGCGTATCGTTCACGCACATACCGCCAAAGTGCAATTCCCGTTGAATGTTTTGAACGCGCTTTTTATTCGACGTGAAAACGTAAAACGCCAGCGGATGCGGAAGCGTTTGGAGTTTCGCAAGCATTTCCGCTTCGGATTCAAAAGAAAGGATCGGGAGTATCGGACCAAAAATTTCCTGTTGCATCACCGGAGAATCCCAGGCGACATCCGAAAGAAGGGTCGGGGCGAACTTTTTACCGGAAGCTTTTCCGCCGAGGAGCACCTTTTCATTCTGCACTAAATTTTGCAAACGCTGTAAATGCGGAAAGTCGATTATATTGGCAAGCGTTTCCGTGTTCGCGCCTTGCGGGGCAAACGCTTTGAAGGCTTTCACGAGCAGAGCTTCCAACTTTTGCTTCACCGATTTTTGCACATAAAGAAAATCCGGAGCAATGCAGGTTTGCCCTGCATTCGTGAGTTTTCCAAAAGTAATTCTTTGAGCGGCGAGTTCAAGATTTGCCGATTCATCGACAACGCAAGGACTTTTGCCACCCAGTTCCAACACGACCGGAGTCAAATTCCGAGAAGCGAGTTCCATCACGTGGCGTCCCACATTTGGACTTCCCGTAAAGAAAATCAACCGGAAAGGTTCCGACAAAAGCGTATCGGCTAGCGCATGATTTCCCAAAGCAACTTGCACATCCCCGTTCGGAAACACTTCTTCCGCAAGCTTCAAAAGCAAATTCGACACATGAGGCGTTTTAAGAGAAGGTTTTACGACCGCCGAATTCCCTGCCGAAATCGCCGATATCAAAGGTTCCACAGCGAGTAAAAATGGATAATTCCACGGCGAAAGAATGAGCACCGGACCGTAAGGCCTATAAAGCTTGTAACTCTTCGCCGGAAAAAGCGAAAGCGGCGTTTTCACAGGCTGTTGTCGAACCCACTTTTTCAAATGTTTTTTCACATAGGAAATTTCCGAAAGGGCTATCCCTATTTCCGTCATGAACGCTTCGTGATTCGACTTTGCAAGATCGGCAAAAAGAGCTTTTTCTATTTCCGATTCCTGTTCTTGAATCCAAGCGTAAAGCGCTTTCAAATTCTGAATGCGATATTCGACATCGAGAAGTTTTCCCGATTCAAAAACCGCCAAAGCCTTTTCCAAAAAAGGAGTCATTTTTAACGCCGGCGAATGGTAAGAATAAAGGAGCCATGGGCGTTCGAGAGCATTTCAACCGTATCGCCGTCCGCGAGTTTATCAAAGAAGATTCGAACAAATTTTCCCTGATCCGGCGAAGCGAGAATCAAAGCGATTTCCCTGTCCGAAATTTGAGAATGTTCCGTCCAATCCGAGTTGTACCAATGCCAAATCTGCCAGTTGAAAAGTCCACGAGTGCTCGCGATAAACGCTTGAATCATCAGGGAATATTCGTAGGCGTAAAAAGCGCGGCGACTCTGGATTTCCGCCTGCTTCTGATGTTCCGGAAGAGTTGTAAAATTATAGACCGTCGACAGCGCCTGGTTGTCGGGTTTCAAGTACGAAAATTGAATTTCGTTGTCGCGGACGGTCACCTGTAAATTCGTATCGTCCAGGTGGACGAAATGCCCGCGGATCGTTTCGCGGTAATCGCGGAATACCTTCTTCGGGTCAAGCGGTTCGGAGATTTCGAGCGGAACCTTTTTCGTGGTGAACTTTGCCACGTCGTAGAACGTCAGAGATTCGCCTTCGCTTTTTTTGCGGAGCACAGCGAATTTGGAATTGCCCGGAACGTTCAGGTACCAGCCGTGTTCCACATCGGCACGGATATTTCCCTTCTTGTCGGCCACCAAGGCCTGAATTTCGGGGTCGAGAATTCCGTCCGTATCCCATTCCATCCAGGTCGCGCCTTTTCCAATGGAGTCGAGTTTTCCAAACAGCGCCTCCGACGAAAAAGCTTTCGAAGAGGCAAATTCCACCGGTTTAGCTGCCCAAGCAGGAACGAGAACGGCAACAGCCAAAATCCTAAAAGAAAGCAAAATGTTTTTACGGAAATTCATCTTGCATAAAATAGAAAAGGAAATCTCGAAATGTTATTTTTTGAGCATGGCACAAGAAAATTCCGCAGATTTTTCCCGGTATCGTGAACTTCAAAAACAATTAAAAGAAGCGAGCGACGCCTATTACAAAAACGGTTACTCCCCGATGAGCGACCAGGACTTCGACTTTGGCATCAAAGAGCTCGAAGCTTTGGAAATTGCCCACCCGGAATGGAAAAATCCGGATTCGCTCACAAGCAAAGTCGGCAGCGACCTTCTCAACGACTTCGCCAAAGTCACCCATGCAATTCCCATGCTCTCGATTTCGAACGCCTACAGCAAGGAAGAAGTCGCAGACTTCGTCCGCCAGGCGATGGACCGTGTTCCAAGCGCAAAGGAATGGGTGTGTGAACGAAAAATCGATGGCATCAGCATGGCCCTGACCTATCGAAACGGCATTCTTGTCCGCGCAGCGACCCGTGGAAACGGTGCTATCGGCGATGACGTGACCGCAAACGTCAAAACCATTGAAGATGTACCGCATAAGCTCTTAGGCGCGCCCGATGGAGACTTGGAAGTCCGCGGCGAAGTCTACATGGAATTCAAGACTTTCGAATTTTTGAACGACGAACTCGAATCCCGCGGTCAGAAAGGCTTCCAAAACCCGCGCAACACCGCATCAGGAACCCTCAAGCTCAAAGACCCCAAGGAATGCGCCAAGCGCAAGCTCCGCTTTATCGCTTACCACATTCCCGAAAGCGTCGGCAACAAAAAGCACTCCGACAACTTAAAGCTTCTCGAATACTACGGCTTCCACACGAACGATTTTTGGATCGCTCACAGCGTCGAAGAAATCATGCAGATTTCAGACCAGATTCTCGCCGGCAGAGATTCTCTCGCCTACCCGATCGACGGCATGGTCATTAAACAGAACGACCTCGATCTGCAGCAGGAACTCGGTTCCACCGCCAAAAGTCCGCGTTGGGCGCTCGCTTACAAATTCAAAGCGGAACGCGCTTACACGCCTGTCCGTTCAATTGATTTCCAGGTCGGTCGCACGGGACGCATCACGCCGGTCGCAAATTTTGACCCGGTCTGGCTCGCCGGTACAACGGTCAAACGTGCGACTCTCCACAACTTTGATGAAATCGAACGTTTGGGCATCCGTGTCGGCGATACCGTCGGCGTTGAAAAGGGCGGCGATATCATTCCGAAAATCATTGAAGTGGATCTTTCCAAACGCCCTGAAGGCACTAGTCCGATCGAGCCGCCCGAGTGCTGCCCGGTCTGCGGAATGCCCATTGCAAAGAAAGAAGGCCTTGTAGATTTGCATTGTGAAAATCTGCACTGTCCCGCGACTAAACAATGTCTTTTTGAACACTTCGTTTCCCGCGAAGCGATGAATATCGAAAATCTCGGACCAGCCCTCATCGCAGAACTCATCGAAGCGAAAAAGATTTCCCAGATTTCCGATCTTTACAGACTTCAAAAAGAGGACCTTGTCAGCCTTGAACGCGTCGGTGAAAAGAGCGCACAGAACGTAATCGACGCTATCCAAAAGAGCAAATCCCTAAGCCTTGAAAACTTCCTCTTTGGCATCGGAATCCGCTTTGTAGGTCGCACCAAGGCTCGCATTTTCGCCCGCCGCTTCCGCACCCTCGAAAAGCTCGAAGCAGCAACTCTCGAAGAGCTCACCGACATTCCGGACATCGGCGCCCGCATCGCTCAAAGCGTTTATGACTTTTTCCGCGACCCGAATTTTAAAGCGGAAATCGACGCCCTTGTCTCCCTTGGACTTCCCACAGAATTCAAAGGCGAAGTCAAGGACCATTTCGCCGGTCAAACCGCCGTTCTCACGGGAACGCTTCCAACTCTCGACCGGAGCACCGCCCGCAAAATGATCGAAGACAATGGCGGAAAGGTCTCCGGCTCGGTCAGCAAAAAAACAACCTGGGTGCTCGCCGGCGAAGAAGCGGGCTCCAAGCTCACCAAAGCGCAGGAACTCGGCATCCCTATCCACGACGAAGCCTGGCTCTTACAAGAATTATCTAATTTGGAAGCATGATGAAAAGATCCTTTGTTCCTGCTGATTTTAAGGCAGATAATACCAAGCAAGTTACCGAATATTACGAAAAGCTTCTGATCGAAAAGATCCCGGAAAATGCAGAAGCGCTTCGCGCCTGGCTTCTCAAGTGGAACGAACTCACCACGGTTCTTTCCGAAGTCAGCTGCCGTCGCTATGTGGACATGACGTCCCATACGCAAGACGAAGCCATCGCCAAAGCCTACATGGACTTTGTCGAAAACATCGACCCGATCTGTGAAGATTACAACAACAAACTCGAACGCAAACTGATCGAACATCCAAGCGTCCCAGAACTCGAACACGAATTCGGCGTGTACCTGCGTGATGTGCGCACGAGCCTCGAACTTTTCCGCAAAGAGAACATTCCTCTTTCGACAAAAGAAACGACCGCGATCCAGGACTACCAAAAGATCACGAGCACGATGAGCGTCGAACACAACGGTGAAACCAAAACGCTCCAGCAGATGGCAACGTTCCTCACTTCCACAGACCGCGTTGTCCGTGAAGACGCATGGAAAAAAATCGCCCGCCGTCGTCTGCAAGACAAGGAACGCTTGGATGAAGCCTTCGACAACCTCTTCAAGCTCCGCATCCAAATTGCCAAGAACTCGGGATACGAAGATTACCTCGATTACATTTTCAAGGCAAAGTCCCGCTTCGACTATTCTCCAGCAGACTGCAGCACCTTCCACGAAAGCATCGAAAAGATCATCCTTCCGTACCTCAAGGACATTTACAAGTCCAAGGCTCAAAAGATGAATCTTCAAAAGCTTCGTCCATGGGATACCAAGGTCGACGCGCTTTCTCGCCCGCCGCTCAAACCTTTCAAGACAGGTGCCGAACTCATCGAAAAAGTCGGTCAGATTTTTGACAAACTTTCCCCGAAAACTTCCGCCTGGTTCCGCACCATGCAACGCGAACACCTGATCGATCCGGACTGCCGTATGGGCAAGGCTCCGGGCGGATACCA
Source organism: Hallerella sp. (assembly GCF_022776125.1). NCBI lineage: Bacteria > Pseudomonadati > Fibrobacterota > Fibrobacteria > Fibrobacterales > Fibrobacteraceae > Hallerella > Hallerella sp. The sequence continues at coordinate 37,382 of NZ_JALFIA010000001.1, forward strand.
GATCGGCTTTGAAGAAAGCGAACGTCCGTTCATCTTTATGAATGCAGCCGGAACGGATGGAGATATTTACACACTGCTCCACGAAAGTGGTCACTCATTCCAACAGTTTGGCGTTTCGGGCCTTCCGCTTACCGCTTACCACAATGTGCCTTCGGAATTCGCCGAAGTCTCAAGCATGAGCATGGAACTCATCGGTTCCACAGATCTTTCCCCATTCTATCCGAACCCCGAAGACGCAAACCGCAGCCGTGCCGATGAACTCGAAGAAATCATCTGGCTCTTCCCGTGGGTCGCTTCGATCGATTCCTTCCAGCATTTGATGTATTCCCACCCGAACCACACCGCCGCAGACCGAAAGGAAATGTGGCTCTCGGTGATGGACCGTTACGAAGCAGGAGTGGATTACACAGGTCTCGACGACGAACGCGCCTATCTGTGGCAAAAGCAGTTGCACATCTTCGAAGTCCCGTTCTACTATATCGAATACGGAATAGCCCAGCTCGGTGCCCTACAGGTCTGGGAAAACTTCAAGAAGAACCCGCAGAAGGGTCTTGAAGACCTTTTTGCGGCAGAAGCTCTCGGTGCAAGCCGTCCGCTCCCGGAACTTTTTGCAAAGGCGAATATCCGTTTTGACTTCTCTGCAGCAACGATTGAACCGCTGATTCGCGATCTTTCCGACGAACTACACCGTTTGGAACACTGATTTCACTTTTTTTGGGATTTTTCAAAAAAAATTCACTTTTTTGGGCATTTCGTCTTGACGAAGCGCCCATTTTAGTTATATTTGGCACGCATCCTTTGGAGGGATGGCCGAGTGGTTGAAGGCGCACGCTTGGAAAGCGTGTTTACTTAATTGTAACGAGGGTTCGAATCCCTCTCCCTCTTCTAAAAACCTAACAAGGTGGCTTATGTCTAATCATCGCGTTTACCTTGACGATATCTACGCTAGCGAAGCTTGCAAAGGCTCCACGTTTCGTGCTGTTGTCATGATGGCTCATGAAGCACGCTTCATCAACGAACAGGCCAGATCTGGCTATTTGACGCTTGAAATGAAGCCGACGACGATTGCAATGGACAAATTCAAGGACAATAAGCTTACGATCCTTTCCAAGGAAGAAGCTGAAGCCCGCGAAAATGCTAAGGTTGCCGAAATTCAGCAGGCAAATGCAAAAGCTCCGGTTCAAGACAGCGCAAGCACTCTTGATGCAGCGAACGACGCTTTCGGCATCTAATCCTGTAAAATTCAGTTTATCAAAAAAGGCGACTCTTTCGAGTTGCCTTTTTGTTTGAGAGGTTCTTATGAGTCGAGACATTCTAGCAGAAATCGTAGCCAAGCGCAAAGCGGATATCGAACGTCTGGGAATCTGTTTTGGATTCGAACGTCCCAAACGCACTCGCCCACTGCACCCGTTTATCGCAAAGCCGGGAACCATTCTTGAAGTCAAGCGTTCCTCTCCGTCCAAAGGAAACATTGCCATGGGACTCGACCCGGTCGAAACCGCTCGCAAGTATGCCGAAGCCGGTACCAGCGCGATTTCCGTTCTCACAGAAGGCAATTACTTTAACGGATCCCTCGCCGATATTTTGAAAGTCGCCGCTGCGGCTCCGAACTGTGCCATTCTGCGCAAGGATTTTCTCCTTTCCCCGGAAGAAATCGACGTCGCCTACGACTTTGGTGCTGATGCAGTCCTTTTGATCGCCCGCATTCTCGACGATTCTACCTTGTGCGCCATGGCGAACCGCGCACGAGAACTCGGCATGACTCCATTTGTCGAAGTCCGCACCAAAGACGATCTTCGCAAGTTAAAGCTTGTACAAAAAGACGGTGAATGCGTCGCCGGCGTGAACGCCCGCGACCTGCGCAACTTCCACATCGATCCGCTGATCCCAGCCGCATTCCGCAAAGAACTCGGACCTCGCGCCGTTTTCGAAAGCGGTGTCAAGGAACCCAGCGATGCCGCTTTCGCCCGCCGTCTGGGCTTTGAAGGCATTCTCATCGGAGAAGCAGCGGCAAAGTCGCCAGACTCCGCCAAGAATCTCGTCAGCGCCTTCCTCGGCGCAGAACCAAACGGCTACGGAAAATTTTGGAAGGCATACGCCGAAAAGCGTGAAGAAATCCGCAAGAACTTCCCCGGCAAGCCTCTCGCTAAAATCTGCGGCATTACGAACGTCGAAGACGCGCTTCTCGCAGCGGAACTCGGAGCTAACATGCTCGGCTTTATGTTCTACAGCAAAAGCCCGCGCAACACAAACGAAGCCGACACGCGAAAGATCGTCCAAAGCCTGAAAGAAAAATTCAAAGGGCAGGCGCCTCTCTGCGTGGGCGTCGTTGCAGACCACGGCACCGCCGAAGAAAAGACCGCGATTGCACTTGCATCCGAAGGCGTTTTGGACGCGGTCCAGTTCCACGGCGTAGCGATTCCTGCAGAAGCAGAAAGTGCAAACATCGGCTACTACTCCACAGTCCGTCTGCAGTCCATGTCCGAAGTCGAAGCTCTGATTGCAGCTTCCAAGCACAGCCTTCCGCGTACTCTGATCGACGCTTACGTGCCCGATGTTGTCGGCGGAACGGGAAAACGCATCGATGACGCCCTTGTGGACGCCGTGCGTGCCCAGGAAGCTCTCTGGATGGCCGGAGGCATTTCCCCGGAAAACATCGCAGAAATCGTTAAGCGCTTTGAACCGGAACTCGTCGATCTTTCGACATCCCTCGAAGCTACCCACGGAAAGAAGGATGCAGACAAGCTCCGCGCCTTCTTTAAGGCAATCCGTTAAAGATTAAACAGAATCCTTACAATGCAAAAGCGGTCGCTCCTAGAGCGACCGCTTTTCGAAGATGGAGGTGAGGAGAGTCGAACTCCTGTCCAAAACCACGTCCCCGTTCATTCCTACGTGCGTTCCCTTCGTATTTAAGGTCTCACCGGTCTCTACGCCCAAGAAGGTCGGCGCAGGTTCCAGCCAGCTCTGTAAATTTTGGAAGTCGCCCCAGAGCATGACGCCATCCTATCCCACATTGCGACTGGAGGTCTGAATCCCGTGGGAGGGGATCCAGTTCCAGCGTTGCTATAAATTAAGCAGCGAGTGCGTAATCTTCGTTAGCACTTATTGTTTTCCGGCTTTTTTACGAGGCCAGCCAGACCCTCGGCACGCAACTCACGCTTCAGCAGCCCTGTCGAAACCAGAGCACCCCCGCAGAATCACATTTCCAATTTACGAAATTTTCGGAAAGGCTTCAAGTCCTCTCCCTTATTCCAACATGGAACTTCAGAAAAATCCCGTTTTTACCTTGTAAAGCGGACATTTTGGAGTCCCTCGGAAGATTTCACCATCAAGATGTAATTTCCCTTCGCAAAATCTCGAATTTCCACATTCACCGAACGAGAATCCACCTTTTGGCTTTTCAGAACTTTACCGCGAAAATCCGTTACATAAAGCATCTTGGAGCCTGTCGGGAGCTTCACCACTAGAGTTTCTCCGATTTTCACCGCCGAAAGCTTTTCTGCCACAGGGGTCCGATCCTTGACCGAAGTCTTGTCGTCTTCAATTTCATACCAAGCCGCATTTTCAATACTTGCCGTCACTTCGGGAACCGCTTCCGTACGGTTCGCTCCGTAATTGTCCAAGGTCAGCATACCATCATCGACCACGCCATAAAACACGCCTTTCGAAATCGTCGACGTAAAATTATTTTCCAAATCACCACGAAGCTGAGCCGTTCCGTTCACCGTCTTATCGGCAACAGCCCACATCACGCCGTAGATTTCTGCACTCCCTCCAATAGTACTGTTGACGATCATCGACAAGGCGCCGACTTTCGCATTTTCGGATATTTTTCCACTGACAAGCCAAGCGTCATCTTCTAGGATCGCATTATCGGAAATCGTTCCTCCGGTAACCAAAGCACGTCCACGAAGGACCGCACTTCCGCTAATCGTTCCACCATTCACCACGGCAAAGTCTTCTATCCGCACATTGCCGCTGATATTTCCGCCGTTTACCACGGCATTCGGGCCCACATAAACCGTCGAAGCCACGCTTGCGCTATTGCTAACCCAGCCACCTCCATTGGAATGTCTGGAATAATTCGCAGTACTACTCGGAACCCAGGCGTTCTCCTGGAATCCTTCCGGTTTACCGTTTTCCACTTCAATCATATAAGGGTATCGATAAATGCTGTAATAGAACTGGTCCCAAAGGATCGTATGCATTTTCGAAGGAGCCGCGGTTACGGAAAGCCAAAGCGCCTTGTCAGAATTCTGCACCTCAATCGAAATATTTCCCGCCGTATCGAGCTTCATTTCGCTGTAACGCGGCGATCCGTCCGAGCCTTCGGCAACCAGTCCAAAAGCCCACTGGCTCGCCGCTTCGGGAATCGTATCCGGCGAATAATTGCACCAATGATAAACTTTGTCGTAGTAATCCGTATTATCGCCAAAGCAGGTATAGCCGCTGACCACTTTTTCATGCTGTACAATGCCACGGAATTTTACCGTCACCTTTCCTGTTGAATCCGGATAAATGCGCACCAAATTGTATCCCAAACGCTGCGGAGCCCAATAACTTGGGGAGATATAGCGATTATTTGCCGAATCCAAGCGATTCATCATGGTCACACGGGGATGTCTGCGATAAATGTCCCCCCAACCTGTCGCCCGGCGTGTTTCGAATTCATAATCGCCCCAAGTTTTTTGATAAAGAGCCTTCTTTGCCGGCGCATATTCAAGGGTCGCATTTTTCATGGCAAACTTTCCAAACTGTTTGTTTAGAGAATCGAGGCTCCAGCCATACACCATCATCATGGCGGTGAACGGAGTCTGCAACATACGCGCTTCCGTTCCGTCGTCCCCCACCGATTCCATCCAGATCCGATTGAATTCCATGGCGCCAGCATAGCCGCCCCCGAATTCTTCCTTCAAATGCTCCATAAATTGCCAGTTGCAGTAGCGGTCTCGGGTAGAACCGTAATACAGGTACGGAAAATTGATCAGAGCCTCGGAACAGTAATGCGCATCTGTCGGGTAAACCTGATGCGCCATCCAGTTTGCATGGGATTCCGCAATCCAGCCCGTGTGGGAATTATTCCCCATCCATCCTGCCACGCCCTGCATGCCATGCGCATATTCATGCGCAAGCCCCCAGGTATCCGATAAGGCGCCGTTTCCAAGCCAAAGCCCCGGGGAGCATTCTCCATTCAGGCAGGCTTCCGAATTCGACCCACCATATAAAGCCCCCATTTTTGAATTTTCAAAAATATAAGCAACGCTCTTGCACTTCAGATTGGCAGAGCTTGGCTGCGGAAGCATCCATTTTAAGGAATCATGGTAAACGGAAAAAATATATTCAAGCGTTTTCAAGGCGGTCTCTGCATCGCTTAATGATACGCTTACATTGTTCGCAGACCCGTCGTCAAAAGTCGCCTTTTTGCAAATTTCAAAATGATCCGACGAAGCGATCAGCGTATGCCCTTTCGCTTCACAAACCGGACTCCAAGTTTGCGAAAACGCAGAACCGAATCCAAACACGACCATCGCCGTAGAAATCAAGACCTTTTTCACAGCCCATCTCCTTTTTAGAATTAAAATATTCTGAGATGGAAAAAGAAAGCCTTTTTATGGGCAAAAAACGTGTTAAAGTCGTGTTAAAAAGAGAAAAGTTCCAAAAAGCCCAAAGGATTCCCTCTGGACTTTTAGAATACGAATAAGCTTGATTACTTGAAGAAATTTGAAACCGCGTTCGCAGCCTTGGTCAAACCTTTTTCGGTGCCTTCTGCCGCCTTCGTGATTCCCTTTTCGGCTCCGGCAGCACCCTTTTTGACACCTTTTTCAGCACCGGCGGCACCTTTCTTGACACCTTTTGCAGTTCCGGCAGCACCCTTTTTAATGCCTTTTTCGGTGCCGGCGGCAGCCTTGTCAACGGTTTCGCTTGCCGTTGCCGCATAGCTCACACTTCCCATCGCAAGAAGAACCGAGATACCCAAAAGAATTTTGCGCAATTTCATTTTCGCCTCACAGGATTTTGAATTACACGCTTAGAATAACGCTCATTTCCTTCATAAACCCACTTTTTCAAAAAATCTCTGTTAAATATAAACTAAATTTAGAGCAGAACCCATTAAACAAATCGAAACAGATGATCCGGAACACACTTCTATTCCTTACAAGTTTGTTTATCTCGCTCGCCATCACCGCCTGCGAAAATTCCCAAAACGCCCTCCAGAACCGCGTTTTTTCCATCCAAGACCTAGGCCACAAAAAAGTAGGCGTCCAGATCGGCAACACCGCCGACATCTATGCATCGGACTTCGGAGGAGACACTGCCAAAATCGATGTGGAACGCTATACCAAACTCGCCGATGCGATCCAGGCTCTCCGTCAAGGAAAAATCGATGCCGTTATGAGTGACGACGAACCGGCAAAGGCTTTTGTCAAGCAAAACCCATCGCTTCGCATCCTCGACGAAGTTTTTGTCGAAGAATTCTACGCCGGAGTCATCGCCAAGGAAAATAAAAGCCTTCTCGACAGCGTCAACCTCGCCATCCGAGAAATGAAGGCGAACGGAATTTACGATTCCCTATTCAACCGATACATCAACCGCACAAGCGAATTCCGTTACACGCCAAAAGTCCAGAACGGTCCGAAGCTCGTTCTCGCGACCAACGCGCAATTTCCTCCATACGAATATCACGCAGGCAACCAAATCATCGGTTTAGACATCGACATCTGCTATTATATCGCCGATTTCCTCGGGCGCACCCTTGAAATCCAGGATATTGAATTCGACGCGATCATCAACGCCGTTTCCTCAGGCAAGGCCGACATGGGTTTTGCCGGATTCTCCGTGACCGAAGAACGCAAAAAGTCCATCCATTTTACAGACAATTACACGCTTTCCAAAATCGTCGTCATCGTCCGCGGAGAAAAAAACGACGAGCTTGAAGAAAGTTTCTCCGAACACTTTTACAAGAATTTCATCAAGGATGCCCGTTGGAAATTTATCGTCCAAGGCCTCGGAAACACGCTCCTCATTTCCTTCTTCGCAGCCCTTCTTGGCATTGTCATCGGCTTCCTCATCGCCATGTTCCGCGTGAACAACGAATACAACGGACGTTACAAAATTCCTAACGCCATCGGCAAAGTTTATCTCGCCGTCATTCGCGGAACCCCGATGATGGTCCAACTTTTGATCATTTACTATGTCGTATTTTCATCCGTCAACATCAACAAGATTCTTGTCGCCATCATCGCATTCGGCTTGAATTCCGGAGCCTACGTTTCCGAAATTATCCGCAGCGGCATCAAAGGTGTGGATCCTGGGCAAATCGAAGCGGGTCGCAGCCTCGGTCTCCGCTTCCGCACAGTCCTCTTCTACATCGTCTATCCGCAAGCCTTTAAAAATTCCATGCCCGCCCTGACAAACGAATTCGTTTCCCTCATCAAGGAAACTTCGATTGTCGGCTACATCGGTCTCACCGACCTGACCCGTGGCGGAGACATTATCCGCAGCATGACATACGAAGCCATGCTCCCGCTTCTTGCCGTCGCCGCAATTTATTTTGTACTCGTTGCGGGCCTTTCTACCGTCGTCTCTAAGCTTGAAAAGAGGATGAAGAAAAATGAACGCTAATAGTGAAATTTTGATTCAGGTCAAGAATCTCTGCAAAGCTTATGGCGAAAAGCAGATTCTCAAGAACGTCTCCTTGGATGTTCACAAAGGCGATGTCATTGCAATCATCGGGCCTTCAGGTTGTGGAAAATCCACTTTTTTACGCCAGCTGAATCTTCTCGAAAATCCGACAAGTGGCGACATTCTCCTTGACGGAGAAAGCATTCTTCAAAAAAAGACTTCTAAGCCGGACATCCGAAAGCGCGTAGGAATGGTCTTCCAACAGTTCAACCTGTTCAAGAACATGACCGCCCTCAAAAACATCCAGTTTGCCCCGGCAAAGCTCGGTCTCCTCTCCAAAGCCGAAGCCGAAACAAAAGCTCGCGAACTTTTAGCGCGCGTAGGACTTTCCGACAGGGCCGATCATTATCCGGCACAACTTTCCGGTGGACAGCAGCAGCGCATCGCAATCGCACGCGCTCTTGCCATGAATCCAGAAGTGCTCCTGTTCGACGAGCCCACAAGCGCGCTCGATCCGGAAATGGTCGGAGAAGTTCTCAAAATCATGAAGGAACTCGCCCTATCCGGCATGACCATGCTCGTCGTAACCCACGAAATGAATTTCGCCAAAGAAGTCGCCAATCGCGTACTCTTCTTCTCGGACGGAATCATCAAGGAAGACGGTTCTCCGGAAGAAATTTTCGACCACCCCAAGGATGCCCGCCTTCAGGAATTTCTTTCAGCGTTAAAAAAGTAAATTAACCCTTTCCCTGCTCCACCTGCTTGATGTCCTTCTAGGACGCCTTGTTCAGGGAGTAAGTATCTTTCAAAAGTAAAGGCTTTTTGATTCATCCCGAGCAGCTCTTTCAGTTCCACGTGCTGGGTTCTTAGACCGTTTTCCGAACGGGCATCCACCTTTTCAAAGAAACCGTCGATTCGCACAATGTGCATGCTGTTCAGACCAAAGCCTTTCAACCATCCAACCGATGCAAAAGGCACTCCCGTCGAAACGATCATTTCCCCATCCAGATTTTCAAAAGTACCAAGGCCCGTATCGCCATGCGCCAAAAGGTCCGCAATGGTAACGACCTTTCGGGTATAACCCAGCGGTAATGCGTTCAACGTGGAAATCTGATACACGCGTTCTCCCCTAAAGTCTTTGTTTTTCATTCAAATAGAAAACCCGAAAGTCGTCACCAACTTTCGGGCATCTTCAAAAGGCGCGTTTAGCCGTGTTCACTAAAAGGCTTAGCCTAGCTTGTTCACAATCAAAGTCTTCGCGGCGAACGTGTCGCGGTCAATCCACTTCACAAGCAAAGAAACCTTATTGTCTGCGTCGAGAGCCTTCCAATAAGCATCGAGAGTCTTTTCTGCGGTGTCAAAAATCGGCATCCACTGCGGAACGCCTGCGAAAGACGGAATCGGGCTGCCATTCGTCACATAGGTCGAGACGAAGTGGCCAAGGCCCGGAAGAGCCTTTTCATAGCTGAACGTTTCGCGAATGCAGCCTGCATCTTCGGAATTGTCTTCGGACTTGAGGACCGAAAGCTGGTACACATACGGACTTGCGGAACGGTACGTGATGCCGGAAATGCGCGGGGTGAAGTTCGGAGCATCATCTTCGTATTCACGGGTGGCGAGAGCGCTTTCGAAAGAACCGCCCAAGCGGATGCCGTCAAAAATCGTGTCCGTCTGGTCGCCGTTCGTGATGATGTGGGAATTCGGCAGGTGGCGAGCCGGATAGTAAATGATGAGATGCGGGTCGGTAAGCTTGCTTTCATCAAAAGCTTTGGTCTTCACAAAGCCCGTATCTTCCAGTTCGAAAACACGGTTGCGGCTATTGACGCTGCGGCCCATGATCCAGTAGACCTGAACAAAGGACTTTCCATCCGGAGACGTGCCGAGAACGATTCCGCGACCCGGATACGGATTCTTGGAAAGATTCTGGAAATTTTCTTCTGCTTTAGACTGATAGCTCATCATGACCTCGTTGTTTTGCGGCAAATATAGAAAAGGAACGCCGTTTTCGTTTCATTTTTCGCCATTTTGCTTTTTGTTTCATTTTGAAACGTTCTGTGAAACACTTTTCCCAAAATATCCCCAAAAAGCCTTAAAAAATCCCGTTTTATGCTTTGGCACGATTCTTGCATAGTCCTTGACTGAACAAAGGCAGCGAAAGCTGAGAAACATTTCAACAAAGAGGTACACCCACTATGATTAAGCCACTTGCAGACAGAGTTCTCATTGAACCGGCTCCGGCAGAAGATAAGACCGTCAGCGGACTTTACATTCCTGATAACGCTAAAGAAAAGCCGATGCAGGGCACCGTTATCGCCGCTGGTCCGGGCAAGAAGGACGAAAATGGCAAGGCTATCGCCATGGACGTCAAGGTCGGCGATAAGGTCCTTTATGGCAAGTACAGCGGTACGGAAGTGACCGTCGATGGCAAAGAATATCTGATCGTTCGTGAAAGCGATATTTTCGCAATCCTCTAATACACGGACAGACCTCAAAATATTTCAAGAATTAGGAGATTTACAAAATGGCTAAGCAATTGAAGTTTGATGTTGCAGCACGTGAAAAGTTGATGAAGGGCGTAGACCAGCTCGCAAATGCTGTGAAGGTCACTCTCGGCCCCAAGGGTCGCAATGTGATGGTCGGCAAGGCATACGGCGCTCCGACCGTGACGAAGGACGGCGTTTCCGTCGCCAAGGAAATCGAACTCGAAGACGCGTTTGAAAACCTCGGCGCTCAGATGGCGAAGGAAGTCGCCAGCAAGACGAACGACGCCGCTGGTGACGGTACGACCACCGCAACCGTTCTCGCCCAGGCTATCACCCGTGAAGGCCTCAAGAACGTCGCAGCCGGCGCAAACCCGATGGACATCAAGCGCGGCATGGACAAGGCAGTTGACGCTGTGATCGAAAAGCTCGCCAAGATGGCTGTGAAGATCAACGGCAAGGAACACATCGCCCAGGTCGCTACGATTTCCGCTAACAACGACGCAGAAATCGGCGAACTCCTCGCTAACGCGATGGAAAAGGTCGGCAAGGACGGCGTGATTACTCTCGAAGAATCCAAGACCGCCGAAACCACCCTCGACGTCGTCGAAGGTATGCAGTTCGACCGCGGCTACCTCTCTCCGTACTTCGCAACGAACACGGACACGATGGAAGTCAACCTCGAAGATCCGTTCATCTTGCTCTACGACAAGAAGATCAGCTCCATGAAAGACTTGCTCCCGATCCTTGAACAGGTCGCTAAGCAGGGCAAGGCTCTCCTCATCGTCGCCGAAGACGTCGATGGCGAAGCTCTCGCAACCCTCGTTGTGAACAAGATCCGTGGCACCTTGAAGGTCGCTGCCGTGAAGGCTCCGGGTTTCGGTGACCGTCGTAAGGCAATGCTCCAGGATATCGCAATCCTCACCGGCGGCGCACTCGTTTCCGAAGAAACCGGTGCAAAGCTTGAAGATGCTCCGATTACCGTCCTCGGCCGTGCAAAGTCTGTCACCATTACGAAGGACAACACGACGATCGTCGAAGGTGCTGGCAACGCCGACGCTATCAAGGCTCGCGTGAACCAGATTAAGAAACAGATCGAAACGACGACGAGCGACTACGACCGTGAAAAACTCCAGGAACGCTTGGCAAAGCTCGCTGGCGGCGTGGCTGTGATCAAGGTCGGTGCTGCTACCGAAGTTGAAATGAAGGAAAAGAAGGACCGAGTCGACGACGCTATGCACGCAACCCGTGCTGCTGTCGAAGAAGGCATTGTTCCGGGTGGCGGCGTTGCCTTCATTCGCGCTGCAAGCGCTATCGACGAACTCAAGTTCGAAAACACAGACGAAGCAACTGGCGCAAAGATTATCCGTCGCGCTATCGAAGAACCGCTCCGTCAGATTGTGAAGAACGCTGGTCTCGAAGACTCCGTGATCGTGAACAAGGTCAAGGAAGGCAAGGACGGCTACGGCTACAACGCCAAGACCGACGCTTACGAGGACCTGATCAAGGCTGGCGTCATTGACCCGGCGAAGGTCACGAAGACCGCTTTGAAGAACGCTTCTTCCATCGCTTCCATGCTCCTCTCTACGGACTGCGTGATCGTGGAAAAGAAGGAAGACAAGCCGATTGCCGCACCGCAGATGGGTGCAGGCATGGGCGGCATGATGTAATCGTTCCAAAGCTCAAGACTTTGAAAGACCGTGCGAACGCACGGTCTTTTTCGTTTCAAAACGAAACACCTAAAGATTCAAAACGCTTCAAATCCCCCATTTTTCGCTTTGGCATGGATTTTGCATTTAGAAATGCGAACTTTTACAAAACGATTTTTAACATAAAGGCTTAAATAAAATCATGGCAGAAGAACAGGAAAAGAACCCACAGGAATCCGCAGCAAACGACGACATTCTGAAGCAGGCAGAAGAGATTGCCGGCATTAAGCCGGAAGAAGCTCCGGCAGCTGAAGAAAAAGCCGCCGAAGAAGCAAAGGCAGAAGAAGCTCAGCCAATCGATCCAAAGGACGCAGAACTTCAGAAGCTCCAGGCAGAAAATGCCGCGCTGAAGGAACAGGCAAATGCTGCAGCAGATAAGTTCGTCCGTTTGATGGCGGAATTCGACAATTTCCGCCGCCGCACCGCCAAGGAACAGCTCGATTTGATCGAAACCGCAAACGGAAAACTCCTCGAAAAGCTTTCCGAAGTACTCGACAACTTCGAACGCGCCGCGGCTCCGGAAAACAACCAACAGAAAGACTTTGACGCCTTCTCCAAAGGCATCCAGATGATCCACGACCAGTTCTATAAAATCCTCACGGACGCTGGCCTCGTGCAAATCGACCCGGTCGGCCAGGAATTTGACCCGAACGAACAAGAAGCCCTGATGAACCAGCCATCGGATACCGTTCCGGAATCCCACGTGGTGCAGGTTTTCCAGAAAGGTTACAAGCTCAAGAACAAGCTTTTGAAGACCGCCAAGGTAATCGTTTCGTCCGGTTCTGCTTCAAAATGAAACACAGGGTGTGAGAAGCCCGCGAAATTCAACAAATTTAAGCATCTGACGAGTTTGGCACGCATTTTGCTAAAACTAGGTCGGAAATAAAAAAGTTTAAGGAGATTACAGTTATGAGCAAGATTATCGGTATTGACCTCGGTACAACGAACAGTTGCGTCGCCGTGATGGAAGGCGGTAAGCCGGTCGTGATCGCAAACCCGGAAGGTTTCCGCACCACCCCGTCTATCGTTGCATTCGGCAAAAACGGCGAACGCCTCGTCGGCCACGTCGCAAAGCGCCAAGCAATTACCAATCCTGAAAACACGATTTACTCCATCAAGCGTTTCATGGGCCGTCATGCCGGCGAATGCTCCGATGCAGAAAAGCACATGCCGTACAAACTCATCGGTTCGGGCAACGATCTTGTCCGCGTGAAGATCGGCGACAAGGAATTCGCACCTCCGGAAATTTCCGCCATGGTTCTTCAGTCCATGAAAAAGACCGCTGAAGATTACCTCGGCCAGCCGGTGACACAGGCTGTGATTACGGTTCCGGCTTACTTCAGCGACTCCCAGCGTCAGGCAACGAAGGATGCAGGCAAGATCGCCGGTCTCGACGTTCTCCGCATTGTGAACGAACCGACGGCTGCTGCCCTCGCCTACGGCCTTGACTCCAAGAAGAGCGAAAAGGTTGCTGTGTATGATCTCGGCGGTGGTACATTCGATATCTCGATCCTCGAAATCGACGACGGTATGTTCTCCGTGAAGGCTACGAACGGTGATACCATGCTCGGCGGTGACAACTTCGACGAAGTCATCATCGACTGGATCAACGACGAATTCAAGAAGGAAAATCCCTCCATCGACCTGAAGAGCGACAAGATGGCTCTCCAACGTTTGAAGGATGCGGCAGAAAAGGCGAAGATCGACCTTTCCGCCACCACTTCCACGAACATTAACCTTCCGTTCATTACGGCAGACGCTACCGGTCCGAAGCATTTGGACCTGACCCTCAGCCGCGCCAAGTTCGACCAGCTCACCGCTGAACTTGTCGAACGTACGATTGAACCGTGCAAGAAATGCTTGGCAGACTCTGGCCTTAGCCTTTCCGACATCGACGAAGTTCTCCTCGTCGGCGGTTCTACCCGTATCCCGGCAGTCCAGGCGAAGGTAAAGGAATTCTTCGGCAAGGAACCGAACAAGGGCGTGAACCCGGACGAAGTTGTCGCGATCGGCGCAGCTGTCCAAGGTGCAGTTCTTTCCGGTGACTCTTCCGTGAAGGACGTCCTTCTCCTCGACGTGACCCCGCTTTCCCTCGGTATCGAAACCCTCGGTGGCGTGATGACGAAGCTCATCGACCGCAACACGACGATTCCGACCAAGAAGAGCCAGGTGTTCTCGACCGCAGAAGACAACCAGTCCGCTGTGACGATTCACGTTCTTCAGGGTGAACGTACTTACGCTCGCGACAACCGCACCCTCGGCCACTTCGACTTGACGGGTATCAGCCCGAAGCCGCGTGGCGTGCCACAGATCGAAGTCACCTTCGACATCGACGCAAACGGCATTGTGCACGTGAGCGCTAAGGACAAGGAAACCGGCAAGGAACAGTCCATCAAGATTACGACCTCCAGTGGCCTTTCCGAAGACGAAATCGAACGTATGAAGAAGGACGCCGAAGCAAACGCAGAAAAGGATAAGGCTGACCGCGAACGCGAAGAAGCCAAGAACAAGGCTGAACAGGTTGTCTATCAGGCCGAAAAGATGATGAAGGATAATGGCGACAAGATTCCGGCTGACACGAAGAGCCAGCTCCAGGCCGCCATCGACGAAATCAAGTCCAAGAAGGACAACGGCTCGAAGGAAGAAATTGACGCCGCCGTGAACAAGCTCCAGAGCATGATCAGCTCCATGGCTGGTGCTGCCCAGGGCGCTCCGAACGCTGGTGCTTCTGCAGAACCGCACGCCGAACCGAAAAAGGACAACGGCAAGGACGGTCCAATCGACGCTGACTACACCGTAGTCGACGACGACAAGAAGTAATCCGGTATTCTCCTTGGTTAGATAACCTATAGGATTTTCCCCTCCTCGGGGGGGGAATCCTTTTTTTTGTAATTTTGAACACGAAATTTTAATCTGACTTTTTAAGAGAGATTTGGATCATGGCAGAGAAAAGAGATTACTACGAAGTCCTAGGCGTTTCCAAAGATGCAAGCGCCGACGACATCAAGCACGCGTACAAAAAACTCGCCATTAAATATCACCCGGACAAGAACCCGGGCAACAAGGAAGCAGAAGAAAAGTTCAAGGAAGCTGCTGAAGCTTACGAAGTGCTCTCCGATTCAAAGAAGCGCGCCCAATACGACCAGTTCGGCTTTAACATGCCGGGCGCAGGCGGTCCAGGCGCAGGCGGCTTCAGCGGCGGTTTCAGCAACTTCGAAGATATCTTCAGCCAGTTCGGCGACATCTTCGGCGGTGGCTTCGGCGGATTCCATTCGTCTTCCCGTGGTCGTCAAGGTCCTCCGCGTGGACAGGATCTGCAAATCAAGATCGCTCTCTCGTATAAAGAAATTCTCACCGGTACGACGAAGAAGGTCCGCCTAAAGCGTTATGCGCCTTGTACGGAATGTAACGGCAAGGGCGGTTCTAATGTGAAGGAATGCCCTACTTGCCACGGTACAGGCCGTGTACGCCGCGTGACGCGTTCGTTCTTCCAAATGGTGAGCGAAACGACTTGCCCGGACTGTAACGGTCTCGGCGAAGTGATCGGCAAGCCGTGTTCTATTTGCCACGGCGAAGGTCGCGTTCTCGAAGAAGAAACGATTTCGATCAAGATTCCGGTCGGCGTTTCGGAAGGCCAGTATTTGAACTTGCGCGGCGAAGGCCATTGCGGTCCTCGCGGCGGCGCTGCGGGCGATTTGCTCGTCGTCATCGCCGAAAAGAAGAACGACTTTTACACGCGTGAAGGCGATGACCTGCACTGCACCATCGACGTTCCTGTTTACAAGCTCGTCTTGGGCGGAAACCTTCGCATTCCGACTCTCGACGGTGGCGAAGTTTCGATCAAGGTTTCAGCCGGTACGCAGCCGGGAGCCGTGTTCCGTCTGAAGGAACAGGGACTTCCTCCGCTGAACGGACGTGGCGCGCGTGGAAACCTCTTCGTCGAAGTGAATGCGGCCATTCCGACCGATCTTTCTTCGAAGGAAAAGGACCTTTACAAGCAGCTAGCGGAACTTCGCAAAGACAAGGACAATGCGAAGGACGAAAGCCTGATTGAAAAGATCAAAGGTTTCTTCTCGTAAAAAATAACTCAAAATCCGGGTGAATCATGAATGTCAAGATTCTTCCACAACCGGATGACGTGACGTGCGGGCCTACAAGCCTGCACGCGATCTACCATCACTACGGTTACCAGATTTCCCTCCATCGGCTGATCAGCGAGATTGAGATGCTCGAAGGAGGCGGAACCCTGGGAGTCTTTCTCGGCCTCGACGCCTTAAAGCGCGGATTCGATGCAACCATCCATTCTGTCAACCTAGAGATCTTTGATCCCACGTGGGTTAATTTATCTATGGAAGCGCTTGCCGACAAGCTGCGGCAGGAATATGCGGCCAAGCATCGTGCCAAGCTCCGCGTCGCCATCAAGGCGTATCTCCGATTTATTGAATTGGGCGGAATCGTAAGCCTCAAAGACTTCAAACCGGGGCTTTTCGACCGCTATTTCAAAAAGAACGTTCCCCTGATTGCGGGCGTTTCTACTACTTTTCTGTATCAGAGCAAACGGGAATATACGAACTCGGACAACATGTCCGTTTTTGATGATATCCACGGCGACCCGATGGGTCACTTTGTTGTCGTCTACGGTGAAAACGAAGAGAAGAAATTCTTAATTGCTGATCCGGACTGTACAAATCCAATTGCCCATGATCACTATTACGCAGTTGAACGCAATCGACTCGTACATAGTATTCTCTTAGGTATTCTCACTTACGACAGCTTAATACTTGCCGTACAACCAAAAAAGAAATGAAAAAACTCATCGTTGTCAACAATCCGAAGAACTGGAAGTTTCACGTTTCTGAAGTGCAGGTCGTATCTGCCAAGGATTACTTGACAAATACAGAATTCACGAAGATGCGAAACGTGCGCGTCTTCAACCTGTGCAAAGACTACAGCTACCAAAGCAAAGGCTACTACGTATCCCTGCTCGCCGAAGCCCGTGGTCACAAAGTCATTCCGAACGTCAAAAGCATTCGTGATTTCAAAGCACCTGCTGTTGTCAAGAACATCTCAGAAGAAATCGACGACTTGATCCAGAAGAGTCTGCACAAGCTTACCGGCTCGGAATTCACCCTGTCGATTTACTTCGGTCAGAACGTGAGCCCGCAATATCTAGAACTTTCACAGGAGCTTTACCGACAGTTCCAGGCTCCGCTTCTGCGTGCGCACTTTGTGTTTAAACAGAAATGGTTTATTCAGAGTATCCGCCCGATCTGCGTGAACGAAATTCCGGATTCCCATTTGGAAATGGTGGACCAGTTCGCTAAGGAATACTTCGACAAGAACCGCTTTTCATCGGCTCACACGGACGACTATCTCTACGACCTCGCAATCCTCGTCAACCCGGAAGAAAAGGAACCTCCGTCCAATGCGAAGGCGATTCAAAAGTTTATCGCCGCCGCCGAAAAAACGGGTTTCCGCGTCGAGCTCATCACCAAAAAAGATTACCACCGCGTCGGCGAATTCGATGCACTCTTTATCCGCGAAACGACCAATGTGAACCATCACACGTACGCATTCGCACGCCGTGCACAGTCCCAGGGAATCGCCGTAATCGACGACCCGGACAGCATTCTCCGCTGTTCGAACAAGGTTTACCTGCAGGAACTGATGACGGTCGGAAAGATTCCCGCGCCACATACGATTATCGCCCATTCCGAAAACCGCCACGAGCTTTCCAAGCAAATCGGTTTTCCGATGATTTTGAAAGCTCCGGATTCGAGTTTCTCCATGGGCGTCGTCAAAGTCAAGGATGAAAAGGAACTACAGGCGAATCTCGACAAGATGTTCGAAAGCAGCGACCTGATCATTGCCCAGGAATTCACCCCGACGAAATTCGACTGGAGAATCGGCATTCTCGACGGCAGACCGTTCTACGCTTGCCGTTATTACATGGCCAAGGACCATTGGCAGATTTACAACTGGAACTCCAAAAACGAAGACGACATCTGCGGCCTCTTTGACTGCGTGCCTCTTGACGAAGTTCCCCACGGCATCATCAAGGCGGCCCTTCGCGTTGCCTCCCTCATTGGCAACGGTCTGTATGGTGTCGACCTCAAAGAAGTCAACGGCAAACCGATGGTGATTGAAGTCAATGACAACCCGAGCATCGATGACAACATCGAAGACCAAATCGGCGGAGAAAAGGTCTATCTCACGATCATGCACTCCCTGCGCCGCCGCATCGAAGAACGCATGAACTCGGCACAGCAACGTTTGCTGCAACATCACGGAATCGATTCTTACATCTTATGAGCAATTCTCCTTGGCATCTCTTCGATCGGTTCGGGCTTGAACTCGAATATATGATCGTTTCTAAAGAAACCGGCAAAGTTCTGCCCCGCGTCGATGCGGTTCTCGGCAAAGACGAAAACGGTGAAAACCGTTCGGACTTGCAACACGGTGACGTCGGGCTTTCGAACGAACTCGTTTCCCACGTTCTTGAATTCAAGTGTGCAGAACCGGCGAACAGTTTTGCCGGTTGGAGCGATCGATTCCACCAGGAAATCCTTGCGGCGAACGAAACGCTTTCAAAGATCGAC
The DNA here is from genome assembly GCF_022776125.1 of Hallerella sp. NCBI lineage: Bacteria > Pseudomonadati > Fibrobacterota > Fibrobacteria > Fibrobacterales > Fibrobacteraceae > Hallerella > Hallerella sp. Next base: position 55,793 of record NZ_JALFIA010000001.1, read on the forward strand.
GCAGAGCTTTTGCCGACCGCAGCGCATCCGTTTATGGATCCGATGACAGAAACAACGCTTTGGCCGTATGACTGCAACGAGATCTACGAAGCGTACAATCGCATCTTTGACTGCCGCGGTCACGGCTGGGCCAATTTGCAGTCCACGCATTTGAATATTTCGTTCTGCGGCGATGAAGAATTCGGAAAGCTTCACGCGGCGATTCGACTGCTCTTGCCGCTGATTCCGGCATTTGCCGCGTCGAGTCCTTATCTCGATAGCCGTTACACAGGCTACAAGGATGCTCGCATTGAAACGTACCGTCACAATCAGGAAAAAATTCCTAGCATTACCGGCAAGGTGATTCCGGAAGCGATCTTTACCGAAGCGGATTACAACGAAAAAATCTTTGAAGTCGTCAAACGTGATATTGCGCCGTACGATACGGATCATCTGCTGAATCATTTCTTCTTGAACAGCCGCGGAGCCATTGCACGCTTTGACCGTGGAACGGTGGAAATTCGACTGGTGGACATTCAGGAATGCCCCAAGGCGGACGTCGCCCTTGCGGAATTTGAAATGGCTATTCTCAAGGGATTTGCGAAGGGAACGTTTGCCTCTCTCGAAGTGCAAAAAGCATTCGACACGGACAAGCTCGTCAAGATTCTTTTTGCGACCGTCAAGGATGCGGAAGAAGCTCTGATTCAGGATGCCGATTATCTGAAAATCTTTGGAATGGAAACTTCCGAAATGCAAGCGAAGGACCTTTTAAAAGCCATCCTTCAAAAAGTGCATTCGGATATTTCCGCAGAATCCCAGACGGTCCTTGAAAAGATTCTGAATCGCGGAACGCTCGCGACTGTGCTCGTGAAAAAGCTCGGCGAAAAGCCGAGCCAAAAAGCCTTTGTGCAGGAGTATGCGAAACTCGCCCACTCGCTTGCGACAAATACGCTTTACATGTAATTACAGCGCAAGGAACGCAGCCTTGAGTTCTCGAGCAGCCACCTCCGGGTCGGCTGCTTTAGCATTTTCAGACAATTCCCTTTTTTATTTTCAGAATTTTTGACTTTCCGACACAAGAGATCAATGAAAAAGAAAACTCTACATTACAACACATCTAATAAGTAGAATTCATTTTTCGACATCCTCACTTTTCCCGCTTCACATCCTTTACGTTGTAAGCTTCCCCATAATTGTAAGCTTCCCCATAATTGTACTGGTTCGTCTCCTTGAGCATCGTCAGCAACTGGAGCAACTTGCCTCGGTCGGTAATATCGGAAACGCCCTTAGGCATTCCAAATTCGTCAAGCACAGGAACAAGTTCCTTGTCGAATGCGACGTTTATATAAAGTTCGTTATGTTCGACCTGCGTAGAATCCGGCTTTATGAGCTGTCCGCCGTATTCGATGATAGCATAGTAGAGCAGGTTGTCGTCGCCCAGAACGAAATAGCGCGTAACGGTAATAAAAAGCGCACTAAACAGAGCAAAAAGAACTATCGCTATTTTTTTGAAAGGTTGCCCAAGCATACTATGTAAAATAATATTTTCAAAGATTA
>NZ_JALFIA010000062.1:0-12246 GCF_022776125.1 Hallerella sp.
CAAAAATAGAAAAGTGTACAAAAAAAGCCGTCTTAAATATAAGACGGCTCATTGACAAGAAATGTCTAATTAGTGAAGCTGTGCAGTGAGCAGCTTGTTGATCGCCTGCACGTATTCACCCGGATTTTCGAGCTGGGAACCTTCGGCGAGAACGGCCTGACCGTAGAGAGCCTTCGGCCAATCTTCGAGGGATTCCTTCTTTGCAATCTTTTCCTTGAGCATCTTGCAAATCGGATGGTTCGGGTTGATTTCCAAAATGCGCTTGGACTTGGTGACGCTCTGGCCCATGGCGGACATCATGCGTTCCATGTGGCGGCTCATCGCAGCTTCGTCGGTGACGAGGCAGCACGGGCTGTCTTTAAGACGGCTTGAAACGCGCACTTCCTTGATGGTGGCGTCGAGAGTTTTTTGGAGGTCGGTGCAAAGGTCTTTGTATTCGGTCTTGGAAGCTTCTTCCGCCTTCTTTTCTTCTTCGGTCTTTTCAAAGTCCACATCGCCGCGACTGACGTCGTGGAACTTCTTGCCGTCGAATTCCTGGAGAGAGTTCATCATGAATTCGTCGATCGGGTCGGAAAGGAGAAGAACTTCGTAGTTCTTGTTCTTGTAAGCTTCGAGGATCGGGCTTGCGGCAATCGAATCCTTGTTTTCGCCGATGAGGTAGTAGATTTCCTTCTGGTCGGCAGGCATGTTCTTTACATATTCTTCGAGGCTCGTGAACTTGTCGGCGGACTTCGTGGACTTGAAGAGCGTAAGCTTTTTCAGTTCATCGAGATGTTCCCAGTTCATGTAGAAGCCTTCCTTGAGAACCATGCCGAGTTCCTTCCACCAGGCTTCGTACTTTTCACGGTCCTTGTTCTTGATTTCGGCGAGCTTGTCGAGAACGTCCTTGATGACGCGCTTGCGGATCGTGGTGATAATCTTGTTCGACTGGAGAATTTCACGGGAAACGTTCAGCGGCAGGTCTTCGCTGTCAACGACGCCGCGCACAAAACGGAGCCACGGCGGAAGCAGATCCTTGCAGTCATCCATGATGAAGACTTTCTTCACGTAGAGCTTCAGACCGTTGATGCGGTCGTTCTGCCAAATGTTGAACGGAGCCTTGGACGGAATGTAGGTCAAGGTCCAGAATTCCTGGGAACCTTCGGCATGGGAATGCTTCCAGGCGAGAGGTTCGCCGCCTTCGTGTGCGACGGTGGAATAGAATTCCTTGTACTGTTCTTCCTTGATTTCGTTTGCGCTCTGGCGCCAAAGAGCCTGCTTGTCGTTCAAGCGGGTCGGTTCCTTGGTTTCCATTTCGCCCTTATCGTTCTTCGTCGGTTCGTGGTGCAGGTAGATACCGTAAGAAACGAATTCGCTGTACTTACGGACGATGGATTCGACGCCCCATTCGGTGGTGAATTCCTGGAAGTCTTCGCCGTCCTTGAGGTAAAGCGTGATTTTGGTACCGACATCCTGCTTCGGCATATCGGAAATTTCATAGGAACCCGTACCGTCGGAACTCCAGAGGTAGCCGGATTCTTCACCCGCCTTGCGGGAAAGCACTTCGACCTTGTTCGCGACCATGAAGGCGGAATAGAAGCCCACACCGAACTGGCCGATCAGATCCACGCTCGACTTGTCGGAATCCTTGAGGCTCTGCACAAAGTGCTTCGTTCCGCTGCGGGCGATCGTACCGAGGCAACTCACGAGATCTTCCTTGTTCATGCCGATACCATTGTCTTCCACGACAAGGGTCTTGTTTGTCGAATTCACAGAAAGGTCGATCTTGAGCTGTGTATTTTCCGGCAAAAGCTTTGCGTCGGAAAGGGAAAGGAAACGACGCTTGTCGAGGGCGTCAGCCGCATTCGAAATCAATTCGCGGAGAAAAATTTCCTTGTTGCTGTATAGGGAATGGATCATCAAATGAAGAAGATCCTGAACTTCAGTTTGGAATTCTTTCTTTTCAGTTGCCATGGTTATCTCCATTAAATCAAAACGTTTCAAAATGAAACAGTCCGTGTTTCAAAAAGAGAAACTGGGAAATTGCGAATGCCTTTTTACGGACCTTTTTGCAAATTTCACCCAGGACTGCTCAAATTCCACGCTTATAAATGCAAGAATCGTGCCAAAGCACTCGGAATATCCAATTATCAATTAGGAATTATGCAACGTTTTTGGATTTGACTTAATAGAGGGTTCTAGAACGATCATATTCCCGATAAAGTGTTGATAAAAAATCAATAAGAAGTGTTTTTTGGGGCGGTTTATAGCCCGTTTCGGGGAGCTAATTTATAGTGGTTGGTTGAAATTTTATGGTGAGTCCTGAAAATCGCTCCGTAGGGCGTAAAGGAATGCATTATGATGTTTGCGAAGAGCATTAAGGCGACTGTCGCCTTGGTTGGTTTTGGATTCTGCACCTCGGCTATGGCCGAAAACCCGCTTATCCAGACCTATTATTCTCCGGACCCGGCACCAGTCGTATTCGGCGATACGCTTTGCACGTATTCCGGCAACGATGAGGGCGGCAGCTTCTTCACGATGCACGGTTGGCGCGTATCGTGCACCACGGATATGGTGAACTGGACCGATATGAACACCCTCATTTTGGAAGCGGGTGATTTTAACGGTTCTGCCAAGAAGAACGGCGACTGGGCTGCTCAATGCATTCGCCGCAATGACAAGTACTATTATTACGTGACCGTAGAATCCGCCCAAGGTGGCCGCGCCATCAACGTCGCCGTGTCCGATAAGAAGGAAGGCCCTTTCAAGGATGCCCTGAACGGCAAGCATCTGGCGGGCCCTAACTGGGACTACATCGACCCTACCGTATTTATTGACGACGATGGCGTGGCTTGGCTCTACTGGGGCAATCCGAAGCTTTATTATTGCCCCCTCAAGGAGAACATGATTGAATGCGCAAGCGACATCCAGGTCTCCGATATGAGCACCTTTAACGGCAAGTATACCGAAGGCCCGTGGATTCACAAGCGTGGCAAGAAGTATTACATGATTTATGCCGCCGGTGGCATTCCCGAATCCATTGACTATTCCTGGAGTGATTCCCCAACGGGCCCCTGGACTTACAAGGGCGTCATTATGCCGAGTAGCGAACCGGGTGCCGCGTTCACAGTCCACTCCGGCATTGTCGACTTTAAGGGCCGCAGCTTCTTCTTCTACCACAACCAGAAGAACGTGAAAGGCGGCGGCTTCAGCCGTTCTACCGCCATCGAGGAATTCACTTGGAATGCCGATGGAACGATTCCCACGATCCGCGCGACCGACAGTGGCGTTGTGAAGCCTATCAAGAACCTTGACCCGTTCGTGCGCGTGGAAGCCGAAACCAAGTCTTGGGTTGGCGGTATGACCGTCAATACGTCGGATGGCTACACCATCATCGAACATGTCGGTTCCGAATATGGCAATGTTTTCCTTACCAATATGAACAGCGGATTCTACACCAAGGTGCGTTCTGTTGACATGGGCGATGGTGCCGACCGCATTACCGTTTGCACCAGAGGCAGCGGCGGTATGCTTGAACTCCATACCGGTTCCGAAAACGGCGCTCTCCTTGCGTCCATGAATATCCCTGCAAGTACTGCTTGGGAAGAACATACCTTCGACGTGACCGATGCCGCCGGCGTCGACGACCTTTACTTTGTTGTAAAGCAGGGCGGTTTCGATTTTGACTACTGGTATATGGAAAGTGAAAAGACTGCCGTTCCGCAGACGCCTTACAAGGGCACTGCCGCGATGATTCCGGGCAAGATTGAGGCTGAAAATTACGATGAGGGCGGCCACAATAAATCGTTCTACGACAACGACCGCGAAAACCAGGGCAAGGTTTATCGCGAAGATGAAGTAGATTTGGTAGACATTAGCGATTCCAAGTGCGGCGACGCTGCATGTTCGGGTTACGCTATCGGTTACACGCAAGAAAACGAATGGGTCGAATACACCATCAATGTCGCCGCTGACGCCAAGTACGATATCACTGCGAATATCGCGACTGCGTTCGAAACTGCCGGTATGCAGCTGTTTGTTGATGACACGGCGATTACGGATGCGATGTCGTTCGAAAAAGTGGATTCCGTTTTCACCACTTACAAGGTTGTCGATGTGGGCTCCGTGGAACTCAAAAAGGGCGAACATGTGCTCAAGCTCTTGATTACCGGCCCTTACCTGAACGTGGACTGGCTGCAGTTCACCGATCCGAATGCGACAACCATTGTTCGCGAAGTTCGCTTGACTTCTCAGGCTAATGTCTCGTACAATGTCTTCGGCGTGACGGGTAAATTCTTGGGCCGTGTTGAAGATGCTGATGCGAACCTCTTCGCGACCCTTAAGAATGCGGGCTTTGCAGATGGTGTTTACATTGTGCGCGCTATCGGTCAGAGCAAGGCTTTGCGCGTGAAGGTGAAATGAACCTTCGTTGACAAAATGAATCTTTTCTTTTGGTGGCTAGCTAATGCAGGGCATTGGCATGGCGGCTACTTTGGCTTTGCCGTCATGGATGAAAGTTGACAAACGGATTCTTTATAGAAACCAAGTTTTCCGCCGTTTCGGATTTCAATCGCGGCACGGAACTTGGTTTCGTTCTTTTGGAAAGGTTCGAGGACCGGCGAAATTTTATCGGTCAAAAGTTTTTCCACTTCTTCGTCGGAAAGTTCTCGTCCGTAAAAGACCTTGGGAATGCCGAAACCGCAGTGCGAATTTGGACAGGCGTAAATGTCGTTTCGGAATCGGAGTTGTTCGTTGCAGACCGGGCAGGGGAAGTTTCGACGGGGAAATTCAAAAGACGTGCGACCGTCTTCGCCGAGCTTTAAAATCGCATTGAACGAAGAACCTTTTTTGCTTTTGAATCCTTGCAAAACTTCTGTTTTTCCATCGGTGAGAAGAGCCTTGATATCGCCCACGCGGAGCTTTTTACCGGCGACGGTTTTGAACAGAGTGAATTTGCAGTTTTCCGCAGAGCAGAAGATAGCGTTCTTGTTTTCTTCGAGCGTGTGCTTGCAAATCGGGCATTTGTACTTGGTTTCGGTTCCGTGGAAATGTCCGTCGTTTTCAAAGGCGAAGGTGGCGTGAAAGTCCTTGTCCCAGGTGATTTTGGCGTTAAAGCTTGAACCTTTTTTGGTGTGGAAACCTGAAAGGACGTGGGTCGTGCCGTTTCTGAAAAGTTCTTGCAGTTCCGATTCCTGCATTATACGGCTGGCAATCGTTTTGTAAAAGGTAAAGTCGCAATCGTCGCTGCAGACAAGGCGGTTTCCTGCGTCCGAAAGCATTTTACCGCATTTAGGGCATTTGAATTCTGTCGGTAGGCGGTTGTCGGGATTATCGCTAAAATCGAATGCGATGTTCCCATCTTCGTGCATCACAAGGGTTGCGCTAAATGAGGAACCTTTTTTGCTTTTGAATCCCGAAATCAGCTCGGACTTGCCCGAAGAAAGAAGACCTTTCATTTCTTCATGGCTGAGCATGCGGCCCGCGATTGTGTGACCGACTTTAAAACCGCAATGTTCCTGCTGGCAAACATAGCCCCACGGCAAAGTTTCGAGCGGGCTTCCGCACTTGGGACAGGGAAGCGCTTCTGTCACCGTTTCTCTGTCAAATTGGCACTGATACTTGGCGTGCAGTTCCGTAAAAAGCGATTTGACGTATTCGATGATGCCGTCGCGGAATTCCACCGGGGAAAGGTTCCCCTTTTCGACCTGGGAAAGCTGATATTCCCATTCGCCGGTCATTTCCGGGGATTTGACCTTTTCGTCCATCAGCGAAATGACTTCGCGCCCGCGCTGGGTGCTGACGAGGTAATTCTTTTGTGCTTCAATGAATCCGCGCTTTTTGAGCGTTTCGATAATGCCCGCTTGCGTTGCCGGAGTGCCGAGACCGCGGTCCTTCATCGCTTCGGCGAGTTCTTCGTTTTCGACCTGCTTGCCTGCGGTTTTCATAGCGGCGAGCAAAGTCGCTTCCGTATAATACTTTGGTTTGCTCTTCTTCTTTTTTTGAAGTTCCACGCTGTCGAAGGGAGCCTTGTCGCCCAGGTTCCACAGCGGGAATTCTTCGACGAGATTCGTGACGTCGTTAGAGTCGTCATCGTCTGCAGAATCGGAATTATCGCCTTTTTTCGAGGACTTCTTCTTTTTTTCCTTTTCGTCCTTGACGATTGCGCGAAAGCCCAGGTCTTCGTTGCGCTTGAGTTTTAAGCGGAAAGTTTCGCTTTCTTCTTCGGGGCATTGGAGCAGAACTTCCATTTCGCTCCAGATGTACGGTTTGAACCATGCCTGAATAAAGCGTTCCTTGGCGAGCTCGTAAATCTTCTGTTCCATTTCGGGAAGGCCCTGCGGATCTTCTCCCGTGGGAATGATTGCGAAGTGGTCTGTGACCTTGCTCGAATTGATGAAGACAAAGTTTTCACTTGCGTCTCGCATCAGCTTTTGCTGTTCCGGCGAGGCGAGCCTTTGCGCCAAGGCGTAAGCTTCTCCCTTCATCGTATCCGGCAAGTATGCGGAATCGGTACGCGGGTAGGTGAGAAGTTTTTTTTCGTACAGGTTCTGGGCACAGTCGAGAACTTGTTTTGCGCTGCATTTAAAGCGCTTGTTGCCTTCCTTTTGAAGTTCGGTCAAATCAAAAGGCTTTTGCGGGAACTGCTTTTTTTGCTGAATATCAAGCCTAGAAATCGTCGCGTTTTCGGGTGGTGAACATTTATCGACCACGGCTTGCGCCTGCTCTTCCTTTTCGAAAACGGCGACTTTGTCGTCGCGCAGAAGTTGCGCTCCAAAGCCTTTCCACGTTCCGAGTACGCCGTAGTAAAAAAGTTCCTTGAATTGTTCCACGATCGTGTCACGTTCCACGACAAGGTTTAATGTCGGCGTTTGAACGCGTCCGACAGAGATCATTTTGCCGCGGCCTGCGGTAAGCGTGTAAGCGCGCGTCGCGTTTAAACCGACCATCCAGTCAGCGCGCTGGCGAAGTCTTGCTGCGTAACTCAGGTTTAATCTTTCGGTCGCATCTTCCAAGTGCTTCCAAGCGTTGTCGAGATCCTTGGCGACGTAGCTGTTCACCCAAAGGCGCATAATCTTCTTTTGTTTGAACGCCGGCGTAAAATCTAGCACCAAATCAAAAATCAGGTTCCCTTCACGGCCCGCATCGGCGCCGTTCACCAGAACGTCTGCCTTTTCCATCATGGAACGCACCACGTTCAACTGTTTTTTGGTGCTTTCAATTTCCATTAAGCGGAACTTTTCGGGTAAAAGCGGCAAATTAGAAAGGCGCCACGCTCCTTCGTAACCGGGGTAAGCGTCTAACGGGGCAAGCGTAATCAAATGGCCCACGCACCAGGTAATGCAATGGTTTTGACCGATCAGGCAACCGTCTCCCTGTGTGAATTTTTCGCCCTCCAACCGTTCGAGCATTGGGCGGTAATGCTGGTTTGCGACAGAAGGTTTTTCGGCTACAAGGAGAATCATGCGCGGAAAGATACATTTTTTACTTGAGTTAGCTTTGAGGCGAAGCAATCCCAAAGACGTGTTCCCCCGTGCCATAACTCCATTGCAAAATCGACAAAAGCAGGGGTGTCGAATCCGTTTGGAGAATTCATGCCGCAAAAGATTCTTGCAATATTAAAAAAGGGGCTTCAAGAAAATGCGATCGTTGTTCATGACGGATTTTAAAAACGGGTCGTTGGATTGAAAAGTGGACAATCTTTCGCATTTGCCGTTCTGTTTTGCGAAATTTTGCATACTTTACGAGTATGCTGAGTTGCTTAAAATGGCAAATCTGGATGGATGACTTATTTCTCGAAGCCTTTGCCGTATGTTATTCCATCTTTTTCAGGTGCCAACGAAGCAGTAAAAGGCCCGTAATCGCAGCGCCGACATCGGCCATCGGCTGTGCCATGAACACGCCTTGCAAATCAAAAAAAAGCGGCATCACGATCAAAAACGGAATCAGCATGATTACCTGACGGCACGCGTTCTGGAACATGGAAAGCCCCGCTTTTCCCGTACCCTGGAAGAAGTTTCCCGCAACCATGCCAAGAGGCACAAAGGGGAGCGCCTTGGTAAACACGCGCATGCCCCACGCGGTCACGGTCTGCATGTTCAGATCGCCAGGTGCAAAAGGCGCCACAAAAACTTCGGCCTTCCACTGGATTGCCGCCCAGGCAATAATCATAAAGGCGACGCTGTAGATATAGGCGAACTTGAGCGTTCCACGCACGCGGTCAAAAAGCTTTGCTCCGTAATTGTAGCCGAGAATCGGTTGCGTTCCCTGCACAAACCCCATCAGCGGTAAAACAGCGATCGAAACTACACTGTTGATGATCCCGAATGCAGAAATCGCAATGTCGCCGCCTGTCATCGAAGCGGTCGGTTGCAGGCTCTTGTTGCCGTAGGTCGAAAGGCTCCAGGCGAGTATCGCGTTCATGAGGCTGTTGCAGATCTGCATGATCGCGGGCGGGAATCCGAGAATAAAGATCTTTCGCACGTAGGGAAAGTGCAAATGCAAATGCCTACGGTTGATTTTGATCGGCGTCGATTTTTTGATGAAGAAATGCATAATGAGCAAGCTGCTCACGAGCTGGGACGAAATCGTCGCCCAGGCAGCGCCTTCGATTCCCCAGTGGAACTGGATAATAAAAAGCCAGTCCAAAAATACGTTCGTAAGTGCGCCCACGATATCGCGGAGCATGGCCGTTTTGGGATGCCCCATGGAACGGATAAAGTGGTTCATGCCCGGCGCGATCGTTTGGAATACGGCTCCGAGAAGAATAATCCGCATGTACGAAGAGGCGACGGGTAGCGTTTGGTCGCTCGCCCCGAAAACGCGGAGCAGCGGATCCATAAAGATTTCGCCGAGGGCAAAGGCGCTGACCGCCATAATAATCAGCAGCACGAACGAGTTGTTCAGAATGATGCTTGCCTGCTGGTACTTTTTTTCGCCGAGGCGAATCGCAAAGAGCGTATTGCCGCCCACCCCAATGATCATGGACATCGCCATAATAAAGAGCATGATGGGGAAGCAGAGTGTAATTCCCGCAATGCCGAGCGCCCCGACTCCCTGACCGACAAAGTAACGGTCAACGATATTGTAAAAGGCGTTCACGCACATGCTGATAATCGCGGGAACGGAGAACATCAGGACAAGCTTGGGGATGCTTGCTGAACCAAAAGCTTGCAGCTTGGAAGAACGAAGATCTGTCATCGATGTCAAAGATAGAAATTGAGCCCGATTGGATGGGTATGTGATTTTGGGTTATTATATTTTGATTCGTTATACAAGGATTTTCCCATGGCCAAGAATAAGATTATTGACGCTGCTTATGACGATTCCCCGATAGATGTTTCTACCGAAGTGAACTTCATCTGGAGTATCGCAAATACCCTCCGTGGGCCATACCAGAGCGACAAGTACAAAGACGTGATTATCCCGATGGTGATTATCCGCAGATTTGAGTGCGCGTTGGCTGCAACCAAGGATAAGGTTATCAAGCAGTTCAAGCAGAACAAGAATTACCCCTACAAGGCCATGTGCAAGATTTCTGGGTTCCAGTTCTATAACACCAGCGAATTTGACCTGGCAGAGCTGTTGAACGATTCCGAGAATATCGCTTCCAACTTCAAGAGTTACCTGAACGCATTTTCCCCGAATGTGCAGGAAATCATCATGAGCAATTCTGCTGGTCTTGATTTCGAGAAGCAGATAGACAAGATGGACAAGCATAACCGTCTCTTTGGAATCGTCAAGAAATTTTCCGAGCTGGATTTGAACCCCAAGACCATCGACAATGTCAAGATGGGATATATTTTCGAAGACCTGATTCGTAGATTCTCGGAAAATGCAGAAGCGGGTGACCACTACACGGGTCGTGATATCATCAAGACCATGGTGAACATCCTCTTGGCCGAAGGATGCGACGACATTTTCGAAGAAGGTAAAGTCATTACCGCTTGCGACCAGGCTTGTGGAACTGGCGGCATGCTTTCTACCACCGAAAACTTTATCAAGCGCTTCAATCCGTCTGCAAACGTTCGTCTCTTTGGCCAGGAAGTGAACCCCGAATCTTACGCAATTTGTCTTGCAGAAATGCTCATCAAGGGGCAGAATGCGGAGAACATTCGCTTGCAGGACACCATGAAGGCAGATTGCTTTCCTGATACCAAGATGCGTTTCATGGTCGAGAATCCTCCCTTTGGCCAGCCGTGGGGCGGTAAGGATGCCGCGGAAGGTGTGGAAGAAGCCGTCAACAAGGAAAAGAACAAGGTGGGCAGCCGTTGGGGTTCGGGCTACTTGCCTGCCACTGGCGATATGCAGCTTCTGTTTATCCAGTCCGCCGTGAACAAGATGGATGACACCTGTGGCCGAGCAGCGATTATCGAAAACGGTTCCCCACTGTTTACGGGTGGAACATCCAGTGGTGAATCCCAGATTAGGCGTTGGTTGCTTGAAAAGGATTTGATTGAGGCGATTATTGCTTTGCCCACTGACCTCTTCTATAACACGGGCATTGCCACTTACATTTGGATCCTGTCCAAGAACAAGAGCAAGAAAAAGTGCATGGAACCCAAGGCAAGCAACTTGCCAAGGAATTTGTGGACCTGGACAAGTCTGTAAACAAGCGTATTGCAAAGCTGTTTGGGTAAGGTGAGGGGTGGATATGCGAAAAAAAAGTGACAACAAGGTAAAATTGAATGAGCCGAATATAAGTTCCTCATTTGTTTCCGAAGTGAAGCAGATATTTTATTTAGGACGTCAAAAAGCCTATGCTTCCATCAATTCGGCAAAAGGCTCATTCAGGAATTATCCAAGGAATAGACAGAATTTGTATGTAAAGTGCTTTTTTTGAGGTTAATTTTTAGAGGTTACCAAAAGTCACTATTCCCAATACAGAAAGCATAAAAATGACCAGGAACAACACGAACGGGTTTACGGAGGGGTTCTCCTGTGCAACCTTTTGACAGAACGTCCCAGTTTTCTTGCCAATGACGGAACCCCTTCGCTACCAAAATCCACGCAATCGCAAAAAAAACATGCCGGAAAGGAGCACTAATGGAAAATGCCCAAAACCCTTACAATACACATTCACAAGAATTTTATAATAGGCAACATAATTAGAAATCAGAACTAGGCTCTGCTGCAAAAGCCTTTCTGTATTCATCCCACGAGATCTAGTCGGAATCTTCATCCATTATATATTTCACATCTCTAAATGTAAATAAAAAACATTATCATTTTTTTTTTTTTTTTTTTTTTTTTTGAAATTTCGGCCATTTTTAAAGAAAATTTTATAATCCAACCCGTAAAATCAGCCAAAAAAACGATTTTATCCAGTGACGGCCAAAATGGAGAGTATTGCGCTTTTAGCAATATTTTGATGCATAGTACTTTGCGTTTTTGGCAACATTTATTTATATTCTCATCAGCGAAGCCCTCCTCATCGAAGGGGCCCGACGAATTGGCAAGAGCACCATCGTAGAAACATTCGCTCAGCACGAATACAAGTCGTATATCCTTATCGACTTCAACGACTGCGAGGCTTCTGTCAAGAAAGCGTTCGACAAGATGAGCGACCTCAACAGTTTCTTTACCACGCTCTCTTACACCTACGGCATTACGCTCCATCCCCGTGACTCCGTAATCATTTTTGACGAAGTACAAAAATTTCCAAAGGCCCGACAAAGCATCAAGAAACTTGTCAAGGACGGGCGCTTCGACTACATCGAGACAGGTTCACTCATTTCCATCAACGAAAACGTCAAGGACATTACCATTCCATCGGAAGAAACATCTATCCAAATGTATCCGATGGACTTCGAGGAGTTCTGTGAGGCACTCGGAAAGCCCACCATCTGCGACTACATCCGGGAATGTTTCGACAAAGGAGAAGCACTTGAGCGTAACCTGCACAACGACGCCATGCAACTGTTCAAGCAATACATGCTTATCGGTGGGATGCCCCAGTCCATCGTCGAATTTCTGGAACACACGTTCAGTTTTAAATACAGCGACAGGCGCAAACGCAGCATTATCGCCCTCTACAAGAAGGATATCCAAAAAATCAAGGGTGCATACAAGTCAAAGGTCCTTTCCACATTCCTGCAGATTCCCGCATTCCTCTCCAAGCACGAGAAGCGCGTAAGTCTCTCCAGAATTGAATCCGGCATCAACACAGAAAACACCTACGAGAATACCTTCATGTGGCTTTCGAACTCCATGATTACCAACAATTGCCTCAAATGTTCCGACCCCAATGTGGGCTTGGGGCTGAACGGC
>NZ_JALFIA010000089.1:0-11424 GCF_022776125.1 Hallerella sp.
AAAATCCGGTGCGATGCTATCAAGCTCTGCTGCAAAACGGACGAGCTTTTGTTTTGAAAAGAGAGGATCCACATGCAGATCGGTGAAGAATACTGCGGTAAAAGGTGTTTTCACAGACGCATGCGAAACTGTCGCATTTCGAATCTGATAATGAAAATTCATCGGGACGCCGATCAAGAAGAAAAGCATCGCCATCAAAAATCCGATGCCAAAAGCAATCCGATGCCCCCGTAAAAGCTTCACCGAATCGAAAGGTTTTCGAACCACCACCCTTCGCACAAGCCGAAAGAAGTCCCAAAAAACAAAGACCAAAGCCGCTTCGCAAAGCCAGACCGTGAAAAAAGCTTCGACAAGAACTCCTGCCAAAAAGCCTCGAGCAAAGAATCCCCCCGCAAAAACGAGGATGATTGCCGCAGAAAAGAGCGTTCCGCGCACTCCCGGAATGACCGTTCTAAAATGGAAAAAAAGATACAAGGCGAGGAGCAGAAAAATAAAGAGGAATATCATCACGAGTCCCTAGAAGACAACAATTTAAAAACTTGCATTCAAAAAAAATGCTTCCCATATGCGTTTTTGGTGTATTTTGAAAATAAGATAAACAAGGAGTTTTTTATGGTTTCCAAGAAACAAGAACCTCTGCTCTCTTATTTGAATACTAAGTTCCTCGAAAGCGATGCAGGTCGCCAAGTCCGCATCCTCTCGGAATTTCGCGCTCCGGGAGTTGTCTTGGACGAATGCAACGTCCGAAACACGATTACGATGTTCGGTTCCGCAAGAACAATCGGCGCGAAGGACTTGAAGAAGAAACTCAAAGCAGCAAAAGACCCGAAGGAACTCAAGCGCTTGGAAAGACTTTCCAAGGTGGCGGAATACTACGACGCAGCACACGTTCTCGGCAGGCTCTTTGGCAACTGGATCAAGAAACACAAAGAAGACTGCTTTGCGATATGCACAGGTGGCGGTCCAGGCATTATGGAAGCGGGTAACCGCGGAGCCCATGACGCAGGCGTTCCGTCTATCGGCTTTAACATCAAGTTACCGTTTGAACAGCATCCGAATCCGTACATCGATCCGGAATTGAACCTGCAGTTCCGCTACTTCTTCATTCGCAAGTTCTGGTTCATGTTCAAGGCCCGCGCCCTAATCGTGTTCCCGGGAGGCTTTGGCACTTTGGACGAGCTTTTCGAAACGCTGACCTTGATTCAGACGAATAAGTTGCACAACAAAATCCCGGTCGTGCTGTTCGGCGAAGAATACTGGAAAAATCTCATCAACTGGGAATTCCTGGTCGACACCGGAATGATCAACGCAGAGGACCTGAAGATCTTCCACATGACAAGTGACATCGGCGACGCATACACTTATGTGACACAGATGTTAGAAAAACAGAATAAGCTCCAAACTAAAACCGGAGTCCATTACTTCGGGTACCACAAATAGCTAAATTGCGCGCGTGATTGAAAATCGATTTGCAGAATTTTTCGACCGTCTATCGAGAAAGCTCGCTGTTCGCGAACATTACACCTTAGACGATTACCAGTGGTGGCTCGACCACAACCCCGTCTACTTGCATAGCGGAGCTGTGGAACGCATTCAGTTGCTCGACCGTTTGACCTTGGACGGCACCAACGACCTGTTCCGTGCCAGCTATTGGATTGAACGTCCGGGCGACGACGAACGCCATGGCGAACGCAATATTGTCGTAAAATTCTGCAAATATTACGTGCCTCCTGGATCGAACCGTTTGCATCGTCTGAACATGATCATCAGTTCGTTCGAAGATGAAATTCGCATCAACAATCTGATTCGTGCAACGAACGTGGAAGGCGTCGTCCAAAGTCTGGGCGGCGGTATTGCCGGTCGACTTCCCTACTTGAAGATGGAGCTGATTAAAGGTTGCTCCCTCGACAAAATGTTCAAGACGGAAATTTCAAAAGATGAAATCATTCCACGCGTGGCACAGATCGCTTACCTTGCAAACACAATCAGTCAGCTGCACTACTATCAAATCGTCCACAAAGATTTGAAGCCTAAGAATCTTCTCTTGTGCCAAGATCCTACGCATATCAACAATCATAAGATTCTAATCTGCGACTTCGGCTACGCCCAGGCGAAACTGCGGGAAAGCGTTACGGAATACGGTGGACAGATGACCCCTGCTTACAGCGCCCCGGAACAGGCCGTGATGGGTGAAAACCTTTCCAGCTCCGTGGACTATTTTAGCTTCGGCATCATCATGCACGAATTTTTGACCGGCAAAAATCCATTCCCGGATACGATCAAAATTTTCACCGAAGACCACTATCACATCACGGAACGCTATCTGGAATACCTGCGCACAGGTAGACAGAATACGTTCTTCGACGACCGCTTCCCGGAGATTCACGACTGGATTGACCAGCTCACCACCTTCGACAGCATTGAACGTATGCAGAAAAGCGAAAACCTTTTCAACATCGCACATAAGTTGCGCGAACGCGTGAACGCACTCGGCTACCGCGATGTCAATACAGACTTCTTGTGGAATCAGCTGCGGGAATACCGCGGCGAAACAAAACGGTAATCACTTTCGAGGGATTTTCATGGCTCGTTTTCTGGCTTATTGCAAGTCGCCTTTGACGATTTGCATTCTATTCGTTCTTGTTCTGGGAATGCTGAATCTAAAGATTCAATTTGCTCCGGAAATCGCCGAATGGTCGCGCGAACGTGCGGCTGTCGCTGACTTTGACAATTACTGGGAAAGCGAAGGCGCGCAAAGGTTTAAAGACGTGGGAGTCGAACCGACCGAAAAGATTTACAACGAAGAACTCGATGCACATCTAAAAAAGTTCCGGGCAAGAAATCCGACGTTCATCCCCGAAAAGCGTATTGCGCAGATGAAGGAAGATTTTCAGGCTTGGTGGGAAACGACCGGTAAAAAGTCTTACGCGGTAAACGAAGTCACTCCCGACGAAAAGCTTTACAAGCAAGAGCTCAAACGTTACATCCAGGGCTACACGAAAACCATTCCGGAATATCAGCTGTTCTTTATCCCTGAAGATTCAAGCATTACGGCCTTGTTTACCTGCTGGTTCTTATTCCCGGGAGCGCTTTCGTTCCTAGTTTTTGCGGTGGGATTTTTATTTGCAATGAAGGTTCTTGAAAAGCGCTGGGGATATTTGCAGTCGAGCCTTTTCTTTGCCGTAGGAACGATCTTTGGAGGATTTGTTTTTATGGGAACGCTTTCCCTTTCGTACTTCGATCGTTATGCGTACATGCCGTACATGGGTATGAGCCTTTCGATGGCGATGCTTTTGGGAATTGCAGCATTCGGTCCGAAGAATGACGTTTCAAAACTTTCGACTGCGGGAGCCATTCTGATTCTTGCCGTAGACGTTCTGACGAACTGGAACGCAAACCCGAACCTTTACGGCTGGGTGGCAATTCTCGAAATTGCATTCTTCGGCATCGGAGCGTTCCTCGGATTCAAGGTTCCACGCCTGACCGGCGGCAGCGTAAAATCCCAAAAGTCCGTCGTCGCAGAAGAAGTGACAGTGAACCCCAAGGTTCGCACGCGTGAGGATCTAAAGGAGGCGTTAGACCTTGCGAATAAAGCGGAATACGAACACGCAAGCCTAATCCTTTCCAAGTCCTTTATACAGCTTCTGCGTGAAAATCCGCTCGACATTCCAACCATTGAAAAAACGGTAGAGTCGATGCTCTATCCGCATTTCTTCTTCACGATGCCGGGGTTGATGTGGATGTCTTGGGGAGCCGAAGCCGCCAAAAAGAAATTACCCCGAATCGCGATCGACCTTTACGAAAAAGGCGCTTCCATTGAACAGGACACGAAAAACCGACGCCGTGGACTTTTTTGTGCAGCGGACCTCCGCCTCAGGGAACACTTAGAGGAAGATAAAGGTCGAGAAGAGCTCGAAATGGTCATTCAAATGGACTCGGACGACATTTTGGCGGCAGAAGCTCGCAAACTGCTCGCGAAATAGCTATTTTAAGGATTACTATGAGTAACGCTGAAATTTTTGATTCGACTTTTGCCCTGACGATTCTCGTCATCTTGGCAGTGGCAGTCCCTCTGCTCCTCCTCTTTTCGAACTGGGTTCTCCATCCAGGTAAGATCAAGAATACGGAAATCAAGGGTACCGCTTATGAATGCGGTCTTGCACACGTCGCCGGCACGGCAAACGAGCGCTATCCGATCAAGTACTATATGGTCGCCATGCTCTTCCTCGTATTCGATATCGAAGTGGCATTCCTCTACCCGCTCGCTGTCGTTTTCCTTTCGAGCCCGTGGAGCTTGCTTGCCGTGCTCCTCGCCTTCTTGCTCATCCTCGAAAGCGGTTACCTCTATCTCTACCGCAAGGGTGTTCTCGACTGGAACAAGTTGTCCGACTAAGTTAGAGGCTTCAAAGTTTCAAAAGCGTCGCAATCCGCGGCGCTTTTTTTGTACCCAAATCAGATGTAAAACATTTTTCGAATTCTAGAAAGCTTCTCGGAGGTAGATCGTGAGCCCGAGATGTTTCCCGTCGACGAGCGAGAAGTCACAACGGACATAAGTCTTTTCGGACTTGTTCAGCAAAAGCCTTCCCCCAAAGCCCGGAGCGTAATGCCAATCGTTTCGGGCGAGCTTTGAAAAGTAAGGTCCAACTTTACCCGCTTCAAAGAAAATCGTTCCCGCCAAGCGCCAAAAAAGAGTCTTCCGGAATTCAAGTTGCACTGTCAAACTTTGACGGTCGAGGAACATTCCCCGTTCAACACCGCGGAACCTTTTAATGCCGTCCAACGTGGCGAGCATATCGAACGGTACGTCTCCCTTGCGAATGTCGTAATAGGCACCTACCGCAACCGAAGTTCCCCAAAAGAGATAGGTATAAGATCTAAGATCGATTTCCTGAGCAAAGAAATCGTAATCGCCGCCAAAAGCCTTGGTGTAAAAGATTTGACGGAATTGACCGTATACACCGAAGACCGGCCAGTTGATATTATCCCGCATATCGAGCGTCACTTGATAACCTAATCCGGTCCGCAGCCCCGCAGAATTCCGCGGACTCGAAACATCTCCATTGTGGAAAGAAACATCATTCGTTTCAAAGTAAAAGTACGGGCCAAAAGTGAGGTACCGCGCAAAGGGCGGCGGAAGCACTGCAATATCTACCGGAACACTCATCTTGAAGAGATCCATATCGTAACGCGTATAGACGTCTCGGTTCGGATCGTTTCCAATGCCGTAATACTTTGCTCGCCAGTTCCAATAGATGAACGAAACGTCCGAATGCAAAAGTCCACCGAGCAGATACAGATCCGGCGAAAGGTTTACCTCGAGCTGACCCTCAGTCGTTCCCATCACGGCAAAGTCCACAGACGTCGCGTTCGCTCCCGGGAAATCGGGCCGCGTAAAAAGCAGAACCATGGCGCCGTACTTGAGACCGGTCTCTTCCGCATAGCCCAGCACGGGCAGCGCTGCAAAACGTTGAAAGTCCTCTTTCGCCGTAGAATCCCCCTGCGCAAACGCCTTCTGCAAAAGCAGCACGAACAAAAGGCATAAAAACAGTCCGTGGCGATACTTCATCGTTCTCCTTTCAAATCTTCGCGAACGACTTCTTTGGCAAAGCGTTCCACCCAATGCGGATTTGCATTTAAGCAGGGAACGCGCTTGAAGCTTTTACCGCCCGCTTTTTCAAATACGTCTTTCAGTTCGACGTCGATTTCAAAAATCGTTTCCAAGTTATCAACCATAAAGGATGGGCAGACGACTAGCAAGTCTTCATGCTTTTGGCCGAATTCCTCGGCAAGAGCTGTGGAATAAGGTCCAAGCCATTTAACCGGACCAAACCGGCTCTGATAGGTGATGTAAATGCGAGCGTCGGGATTCATCGCGGTCAGCTTGCGACGGAACCAGTCGACTTCCGCTTCACAGTCTAAGCTGTACGGATCACCAGAGGCGACCCAATTCTGCGGCGTACCGTGGAACGAAAAAATAATCGGACATTTTTTGTCCCAGACTTTCAAAATTTCTTGCAGGGTTTCGTCGAGCCAGACTTCATTCTGCGGAAAACCGTCGATAAAGTGCATGCGAAGTTCGGGGTATTTTTCAAACGCCGCTTTGGCAAGATCATACACGGCAACAGTCGTCACCATGGAACGCTGCGGATAAAGCGGAATGACCCGGATGTCTTTTTTCCCGAGATCTGAAAGTTCCTGCAACGCATCTGCAATCGAAGGCTTTGCGCCGAATTCAAACGCATAACGCACCGCAATTTGGGAACCGACCGCTTGAGCGATTCCCTTGACAAAAAGGCGCGTGTAATAGAGGAGCGGCATTTCTCCCACCCCGGCGCTATCGATCAAATCCTGGTACTTTTTCGCGCTTTTCACAGAACGCTTCGGTGCAATAATATGCCTTAAAAGCCAATTCCAGTAGAACGGAGGATTTCCGAGCGTGTGGCGATCTCCCAAGAATTCCACCAGATATTTTTCTACGCTCTTCGGAGAAGCATCTTCCGGAGAACCTAATTGCACGAACAGAATTGAATCGAACATAACATCAGTTTAGAAAAATCGGCTATATTTCCATTGGCGTAAGGAGCATATATGACACTTGCAGAGAGAATTCAGAAACTTTTAAGTGAGGCGGAACAGGGACTTGTAGAACGTGAAAGCATTTTACGTTTGCTCTACCTTGCCGTTCTCACTCGGCAGCCGACCTACCTGTACGGCCGAGCCGGCTCTGGCAAACGTTCCGTGCTGCAACACATGCTCGCCGGCTTTAAAGATCTCGATGTGCAGACCTACGGCTGTCGCAGTTTCAATCTGCCGACAAAACCCGCAAACATCGCCATCTTTACAAGCTTCGACAGCGGATTTCCTCCGATGACAAACGCGATCAGCGCGGTCATCGGCGAGAATCTCGCCAACGAAATCATCCTCTCCGGAAGACTGCGCCCCGACTCTTCTCTTTCACAAGCGGGCATAGCCGACAGCATCCACCTGGTCCTCACCTTCCCGGATACCGTTCCGCCCAGCGCTTTGAAGGATCTGCTTTCGGACGCAGGCGACCCGTCAAACTACAGTATTTCTGAAGACCTGAAAATTTCCCAGGCCGAAGTCGAGAAGTGGGCCTGCGAAATTGAAAAAATTCCGATTTCTGACGACAGTCTCTTCATTCTCAAGGCGATTGCTGCGGAATGCGAGCGCAGCAACATTTACATTTCGGCACGCCGCTGGCGTGGACTTGCCAAGATGGCTCGCGCCCAAGCCTTCTTCGCGGGCCGTTCCGAAACAAGCGTTGCCGATATGCTGTTCCTTTCCGAAGATCTTTGGGGAAAACGCACCACGAACGAAGCCATCGCAAAGGGTTTTGCCAACGGCATAAACGAGTTCTTGAACGCCTATGCTCCGGATCCGGAAAACCTGCGAAAAACTTCTCAGGATCTTTTGGTGACCGCCGAACATTTTAAGAATTCGAACGGCAACCGCTACAAGACGACCACGATCAACGGTGAAGAATACATTAGTTATTCAATCACGGTTTTCAACGAACCGATTACGCTGTATGCGCCACTTTCCCGCATCGGCACAAACGAAGACTTCCACCCGTTGAACGCCTTGCACCATGTGGAAACCCGCGCCAAGTGCAACTACATGGGCGGCGACGTCTGCAAAATTTCGATTGATTCCAAGGCAAAGCGCAACGGCATGCGTGCCTCGAGCATTATGCAGAACAGCCAGTCGAATTCTTCGAACCTAGCCCCTGTTTTCGAAGACTATGCAAAGCTCCCGTCCGAAATTATCCAGACAAACGATCCGGAAATCATCGAACGGAACAAAGTCGGTTTGCAGAACGCCCACGAAAAACTTTACGACGTCATCACGCAAGCCGTGCAAAGCCTCAAGAGTTTAAAAGCGCTCTATACCAAGTGTTCGGACTATCAGAACGACCCGTTCCTGCCGATGCGCCCGTACAAGATTTTCATGGATTTGATCTTAAAGCGCTATAAGTCTCTGAGCTCGTTCAGCAAGGAACTGCAACAGTACGAAGCGGCCATCGCCCAAGCTTCGACAGGCATTCAGTAATCAGCGGAACGCAAAGTAAACGGCGCCGATCAAGCAAAGCGCAGACCACAAGTAATCGAGCTTCAGCGGCTGATTCATCATGAAAACCGCAAAAGGAGCAAAGACGGTCAGCGCAACCACTTCCTGAATTACCTTGAGCTGTACCACGTTCAGTGCGGTATAACCGTAGCGGTTTGCCGGCACCTGAATCATATACTCCATTAGAGCGATTCCCCAGCTGACAATCGCTGCGATAATCCAAGGCTTATTGCTTAAAAACTTAAGATGCCCATACCAGGCAAATGTCATAAAAAGATTCGAGCAGACTAACAGGCCTGCCGTAATCAATGCAACTTTCAACATATTTGAACTTCTTGTTTTGAATGGCGATGACGCCGCCATTTTACATTCGGGCGATACGCATTTTTACGTACAAAATAAAGCGACACCAAGACGTAAAAGACAAGTGCCGCAGCGGAATGCAAAATCACAAATCCCGCAAAAAGAACCGCCGCTCCTAGCAGCACACCCACCGAAATTTCTTGGACGTCTGCCAATGAAGCTTCGTCCAAAGTTTCAAATTCCACAGGCGAAAGTCCCCACAGAGAAAGCAACAGAGATTCGCCCGAAGTCTCTTCGTCTAAAGTCTGCACCGCCGCAATTTCCTGATCCATCTGCGTCTGCAAAACGCGACAACCGCTAAAATCGAACGCATAGCTAAGCGCCAAAGCAAGAGCCATCGCAAACATCAACGAGTTCCGCCCACGCAGCGCAAAGCGCATCAGCAGGCAGCTGAAAATGATTCCCGCCAAAAATTCAATCGAGTACGCAAGCGACCAGCCAAACAAAATTCCGAACGCATCCGGAAAAATGGAATACAGCGGAGTCAAAAGGCTTAAAGCACCCGCTACAAACGCGAGGACTTTCCACACGATAAACATCTTGCGCTTTTCAGGCAGTTCCGGCAGCGTGTGTAAAAAGGCGTGCAGCAGATAAACGTTCCCCCATGTAAAAATCAAAAAGAGGAACGCAAGGAACACATCGAGTAAAATGGAGGCTGTCGAAAAGATCGAAAGCAAACCAGCAAATTCCATCGCATACAAGCCCGCATATCCAAGCGTCGCAATCGGAAGAACGAGCGCCGAAAGAATCGCGAGAATTATGGGAATCTTGACCGGTTGACGTCTCATTTACACTCCGAGTTCAGCAAGACCGTCGTCACGGATCACGAGCAGAATCGCATTCTGACCGACTACTTCGTAACGTTCACCGTTGATTTCAATTTCAAAAGCGTTTCCGTGCAAATAAAGAGCCTGATCGCCCTCTTCCACCTGAAGCGGTACATAATTGATCGGATCCGAAGCATCCTTCAAAAAGGAATCCGGATCGTTCGACGGAATCGGATAGCCCGGGCCGACTTTGACCACGGTTCCCGTGTGAACGGCGTCCTTTTCACGGACCCCCGGCGGCAAATAAAGTCCACTTCCAGTCTTCGAGGCGGCTTCTTGAGGCTTTAGCAAGATGCGGTCCCCGATCATCACAATTTTTTCCACATTCTTATCCATATGCTTTAAAATTAGAATTGTTCACCGCCATCTGGAAATCTCATTTTCCGTTTTGATGGAATTTTTAAAATCCCGTAGCAAGCAAGAATCGCAAGTACAGAAATTCCTAGCCACAGAAGGTAAGATTCCAAGCTCATGTATGCGCCAAAATTCATAAAGTAGCGTTGCGCCGCTTCACCCGTCCAATTTGCCGCTTCCATTTCCGAAAGGATATTTTCAGAATTTATCGGAAGATAAAAATGCGAAAGCAAAAGTTGAATTCCCACTAGAGAAAAAATCTGATATTTTTTAAGTTCCCATGAATTCAACACTTCGCCCAGTGGCAACAACAAAAGCGGAATCAGAGTCGCCAAATGCCGGCTCTCACTGTCCAATGCAAACACCATCAGCAAGGCAAAAATCAGCGCAAAACCCACAGAACGATTTACGAATGCTTTTACAAAATTTCTAAATGTAAACGCAACTAAAATGGGCAAGATTCCGTAAAAAGCGACATGTCCCACAAAAGAAATCAGCGGATACTTGAGTGGACGCAGCAAAATCTGTAACGCAAAAATCGAACTGCTACTAAAGAATTCTTCATTTGTATGAATTTTGAGGAAGATTTTTACAGCTACCCAAATAAAAACGGAAAGCGTCAAAAATTTCCAATCGCATTTTTTCACAAAGTTTCCACAATTCAGGCGGAACCGCGGAATGCAACGGAAAACGCCCCAAAGCGCCGCAGAGATAAACAGGATCGACGCCGCTGTCCAAGCTAGGTTAGAATCCCGCATCAGCAAATTCGTCACCACAATTCCATGTCCCGTCATCTTTAGCACCGCAATCACCAAAACAGCGAGCGCGCTGTAAAGCAAAGCCCATTTTCCCGAGAGATTTCTCCCTTCTTTTTCAAGCGAAAACGGTCTGTCAAAAGCAACGAGGAAAATGCACTGCAACGTAATCAGCGGCCAGGTTATCGCGCCTAAAAGAGCGATTCCCAAATTTCCCCATTTCATTCCTTTCAAATAAAAGTAAAGGCTCAATAGGGAAAGTGAAATGGCAAACGCATCGCTTTGAAAAGGTTCATAGCCACAATTCTTGAGCGTAAAAAAGTTCAAGAAAAAGGCGGCAAATAAAAGGATTTCGGTTGCCGGCTTCCACTGCACAATTTTGGAAATCCGAGAAAACAAAAATATCTGCAACAATAAATTTAGGCCATGCAAACCAAGCATCGCTTTCATCAAATTTTCATGAGTTGTCGCGACATGGAAAAATTTAAATCCATAGTGAATGGCACAAAACGGAAAAATTCTCTGAATGCGAAAAGCGTCGTAGCCCTGATTCCAAAAATCGGCTGAAAAATTTTCAGCCACTAGACGGTAAAATTCCCCATCAAAACCCGCCCCATCTTGAATCGGGATTTTCTCTCCGAATAGGCTTATCGCGAAGAGAAGAAAGAGAATAGAAAATAATCCCAACTTTTTCATAAAAATCTTCCACGATTTTATTTTAATGCTATGGCCAAAAGTACATTTTTTACCGGACAGCCGGTCTTCGCGCAACTCTGCAAGTACCTCGACAGGGACGAAGTCCTCAAAATCAGCATGGAATCTGGCGGAGCACGCTGGGGGACGCCAACGCAAAAAGGAGTGAGTCGATCTTTGGAGACAACAATTTCATGCCGAAGCACGCGAACTTGGACGATGGCGACGTTCGTCTTTCACAAGATCGGCACGACGCACAGGGCGAGGATCGTTTCATATGTTGAAACGAAGACATCCGGAAGGGGATGCAAGGAGCAGGAAGTCCAGCTACCCATTTTTGTAAG